>JAGYMJ010000410.1 GCA_018400625.1 Planctomycetota bacterium | reverse complement strand
CGGCGCAGTTCGTCTCCGAGGCGCCACAGACAGGAATGTCTGTGTTACCGCATATCAACAATTTTGTGTCGATGTACGGCCATTAAGCGCCTATACAGGCTCTGCAATATCGTCGGTTTTTTCTTGCCAGTCCCGCAATTGTTTTTGCAATTCATTTATACGGTCTTTATTTTCCTTTTCATACGCAAGATTTTGGGTTTCATCAGGATCATTCGCCAGATCATACAGTTCTTGTTCACCATTGGAATAATGGCTGTAGCGCTCATTTTGGTGCGTAACTATCGTTCTGACGTCTGCTTTGCAGATCTGCTTACCCGGGTTCCATTCTATCACGCAGGGGGAAGCGGCGCCTTCAGCGGAAACGGCTTCCCCCGATGCGGCTTTTTGACTGATACTGGCGAGCGATTTGCCCGGAAGATCAGATGCCGCTCCGGCCTGGCCCATCAAATCCAGTAAAGACGGCACGAGGTCGATCTGGCTGACCGGCCCGGTAATACGACCCTGTTGTTTTTGGCCGGGCAAATGCACCAGCATCGGAACCTGTACCGACTCCTTGAACATAAAACCTTTATGCATGAGTCCATGTGAACCGAGCATCTCGCCATGATCGCTGGTCAACACAATAATCGTGTTCTCTTTCTGGCCTGTGGCCTCCAGCGCATCAAGAATCCTGCCTGCATGCGTGTCCACAAGACTGTTGAGGCCCCAATACTGTGCAGTATATTTGCGCAGAGCCCTTTCAGAGGAACATACTTCATGCTCCACAAACTCACCGCTTTCATTTCTCAAGAAAGAAGGTTGTTTTTCATCGGGAAAATCGTTTTTATTTTCCGGAAGATAGACATCATCAGGATCATATTGCGTGTCACGACAGCTCTGGTTCGGCGCATGAGGTTCGAGAAAGTTCACGGTCAAAATCCAGGGATTCTCCTGGTTTTGACGTATAAATTCCGAGGCGTGGGAGCCGAGGAAAAACGGTTTGCCGTATCTTTCAGCCATTTGGGCTGCAAATGTTCGGGAAAAGCCTATATACCCATCAAGGGGTCTGGCCGGTGCAAAACCTACGTCTTCGAGGAAATGGTGATAGCTGCAGCGCCGGTTTTTATCGCGCTTTTCGCTGAAGTATTCGTAATATGTTTCGGTAGAGACCCATTCCTCAAACCCGTGCTGAGCAAAGACTTCATCGCCTAAATGCCATTTCCCCATGTAAGCGGTCCTGTATTCAGACCGCACCTCCGGGGGCAGCAATTCAGGTATGCAGCGGGCATCGGCGTTGAGAGGAATATTATTATTTGTAGCGCCATGGCTATGGGGCCACAGGCCGGTCATCAAAGAACCGCGCGCAGGCGTACACACAGGCTGAGTACAATAGGGGTTTTCAAAAACGACGGACTCCTCCGCCAGTTTGTTCAGGTTCGGCATGTGAATCACATCATTGCCATAACAGGCCATAGTCTCAAGACGTTGCTGGTCGGTAAAAAGAAACAGCAAATTGGGTCTCTTTGCTTTCATCATGTTTGACCTCCAAGAGAGGAAAGAAATAAAGTCTTCGTGAAGATTCAACGATTTTTAATCCCGTGGACCGAATATCGCCGTTCCGATACGCACCATATTGGCCCCCTCTTCGACGGCTACCCTGTAGGAGTTTGTCATACCCATAGAGAGGATCCCCATGTCCACCCCCTCTAAATCGAGTCCGGCCGCCCTGTCGAAAAGCTTCTTCATCTCTCTAAAATGCGGACGGGCAAGTTCAGGGTCGGAATAATAGGGTTCCATAGTCATCAGACCTCTAACCTTGAGGTTATCCAATCGGGATATTTTGCTCAAGATATCCGGCAATTGATCCGGCGGGATACCATACTTTGACTCTTCACCCGCGATATTCACCTGGACCAGGACCGGTATCGGCCGGTCACATTCACAACGCTTGTTCACGGCTTCAGCCACTTTCAGGGAGTCGATGGACTGTATTGCATCGAAGACACTGAGCGCTTTATTGACCTTGTTCCGCTGAAGGTGCCCTATCATATGCAGTTTCGTTTTTGCAAGCAATTCAGGGGAGAGGTTTGATTGTATCCTTTCGGCTTCCTGCACATAATTTTCCCCGATTATATCGGCACCGGCCTCTATCACCTCCGCGACCTCCGACGGGGTACGGGTCTTAGCCGCCGCAACGATCTTTACTTCCCGGGGTAAGGATTTCCTTATTCGGACAAAATTTTCCCTTATCTGCTCCATATCAGGCTCCTGAGCTGTAGCGGTTTATAGATTCCCTACGAAACGGTTGTTTTCATCGACCAATATCTTCTTTGCTTCACAGGGTTTGTCGGTTAACTCGAACCCCATAATGATGACCTGATCGCCCGGCTGAATCAGGTGAGCGGCCGCGCCGTTCATGCCGATTTCACCGGAATCGCGTTCACCTTTTATCACATACGTATCAACCCGGGCCCCGTTGGTATTATCGACCACCAGAACTTTCTCACCAACCCAGAGGCCGGCTTTTTCTATTAAAGCAACATCGATGGTAATGCTTCCGATGTAATCGACATCGGCACGTGTTACCGTTGCATTATGTATTTTTGAACGCAGCATCCAGCGCATGGAAATTCCTCATATTACTGAATTAAGACTTGCAAAAAAGTTTACGTCCTTCATCCATTACAGTCACCCATTCCGACCAGTCATCATCAGGAGTGGAGTTATCAATGGCATCATAACAACTGCGCATGGTGGCGCTGATCTGGTCGCAGAAATGCAGTAATACAGCTTCGGGCGTTTTAGGAAGCACAGGCGCCCCCCACTCCTTTTTGCCGTGGTGGCTCAGGAGAAGATGCAGCAGCAGCGACTTTTGCCGGTGCGCATCCTGGTTTTTCACACCCCCATCTTCATAGTCTATCCGGCTGTCCCAAAGATTGCTCACCATTGAAGTCCCGATAAAGATATGTTCCACCAACTGCCCATCTTCAGTATGTTCGCTCACTCCGGAAACGAGCGAGTAGCATCGGACTTTACCGATATCGTGGAGCGCCGCGCCGGCCAGCAGCGTTTCGCGATCAATTCCGGGGCCATAATTTCCTGCCAGCGCGTCCGCCAGTTTCCACACTTCCAGGGTATGCTCTATGAGTCCGCCCCGATAATTATGGTGCTGCGTACGTGCAGCGGGCGCGGTTTTAAACTTATCGGCAAAGCTTTCATTTTCATGGAAATGCCCCATCAATTGCCTTAACAGGGGATTGTCGGCTTCGGCCCAGTTAAACATGGTCTCATAGGCCTCATCGACATTAATATCTGTCGTCTTAACATACGGAGACGGGTCGAAACTATCTTCAGGTAAAATGCTATAGCGTTGCAAATTAAGCTGCATTTCCCCCCGGTACTCTTCGACTCTGGCCAGAGTTTCTATCGCCTGCCCGCATTCAAGTTTATCGGTAATATTATCGGCCCAAACTTTGGCGTCAACACTATTTCCCCCTTCCAGATTAGCCGTGAGGTTATAGTAGTTCTGGCCACGTCGGTCGGTAAGCAACTGAGCATCGGTGATCAACATCACAATATCGACAAGCGAGCCCATTTCCAGATCAGCTTTTTGTGCCATAATTTATCTCCTTAGGTAACATGATGTATAAAAGGATAAACGATGGTAAGCGTATCGTCAAATAGAATGGGGAGATTAAATTTCGGCAAGAAAATTATCCTCAAAGTGTCTTTGGATGATAATTGTTTAAATATTTTATAAAAAAAAGACCCCTGAGTTGTGATAGAAGCGTTTAATTTTTACTTTTCAACTTTCACACCGCTGATTTGCCTGGCAAGCTCAGCCGTCTTCGATAGCGGATCGCATGCAGAACACATGGCTTGAGACCAACCTTCTGCACGAACCAGTTCTGCATAAATTCTTTTCCCCTTTTCGGCATGAACGTTCAATCTGTCGATTAAGGAGCGCATTTCGGTGGAATAGTCTTCCCAATCCCCCTTATAAGTATCCCGGCTCTTTTCCCGGCAATGGACATAGAACGCGCGGGCCACTTCCTGACCGACACGAATGATACGCAAAAGAAATTTAGAGCGTAAAACAAATAGAGTATCCTTTTGCTGGTCCGCCAGATGTAAAGCCCTCTCTAAATTTTCAGCGGCTTCGGCCAGCATCGGCAGGTCTTGCGTCTCCATGTGATCAGCAACCAACATTATAAGCTCATCCACAGGCGCGTCGTCCCGTATTCTTTCCAGCATGTTGGCGAATCTTGAAAAATTTCCGAACGGCTGACCGATCCCCATTGAATTAAGACGGGCGTGGGCGACATTAGCTCCGTCAAAGAGTGAATACGCCTTGGCCTGTCTTTCAGCATCTTCGACCCCGGCTTCAACAGCCATTCTGCGCAGAGTGGCTTCCAATCGGCGTCCATTATAATTCCATGAATGCTCGGCCGCCACCGTTAAAGCCTGTATATCGCCCGGGAAAGAATACGACATGCCGTCAAGTCCTTTGAGCCCGGCGTCAAGAGCATAACCGATGTTGCGATGGAGGGTTGCCAGATGCGTGGGGCGGCCGGGAACTCCACGCAATGCGTTGCACAGAGATATCCACCGCCCCCGGGCCGCTCCGGAAGCTATATCACGGTGTATAGGATTTTTAGGGCGAACATTGTAAGTTCCAAAGCGCTCTCCCGAATAAAATATCCACTTTACTTCCGGCGGAAGTTCACGCATAAGTTTGAGGTTTTCGGGGAAAGAGCCCTGGGAAAGCAATATTTTGCATTCCAGGTCGGGCTTATTTTCTCTCAGTGACTGAGCTATCTCCCAATAAGTCTCCGCTTCGCGCAGGAATTCACTGCGTCCTTCTTGTTCAGAGCGCTTTAAAGAATGCAGGCGGTTCTCTGAGAGCCAGAAACAGAGACCTCGAGGTGAAAAGCCGGCCATCAATTCTTCGGCAATGTCCTGGAGTATTCTACGCGTTTTCCCCTGGAAAAAATCCACAGCAATTTTAAGCTTTTTGCCATGATGAGTGACAGTATTTTCAGGGGTAAGCTCCGGGAACTTATCACTGACAAAACTGAAATGCTCCGGGTGAGAAAAGATGGGAAGCATACGCAGCCCGTGCGAATCTCCGTAATTGATCAACTCCCTCAGCAGAAATTCACGCTCTTCGGCATCTTTATGATTGAATTCAGGATGGGCCTTGCTCCGATAGCACACCCCCCCGCCCTCGCCGACAGTCATGATTTCAAACAGGTTAAGTTTATGATCGCTCATCCAATCGATCCAGCCCTTATAGTGGTTCAGCGCTTCATCCGGATCATCATAACGGCATGTCGTCCCGAACGGTTGGCTCCACAATCCACGTTCCTCCATATCGCCACCATCCGCAATGAAAAGGCGGGGCAAACACAATAGACCATCTTTCATGATCAGGGCCTGCTTGAGCGTTTTCATCCCCCAATAAACCCCTTCCGGGTCAAGCCCCTGGAGAACAATCCCCTTTTGCCCGGGCAGTGGAGCGATACGGTAAGATTGGTATCCGGGATAAAAATTGAAATCATCAAAAAACGGATGTTCAAAAAGGCCTTTATGCAGGTTTGCAGAAGGGGGCAAAAAATATATGACAGGATTATCCATCTGGACTTTTCCGCTGCCGGAACAAACTGATACACCTGTAAGATTTTCAAAAAAATCGCAAAATTCAGCAACAGCCCGGTCTGTCCAAATGCTTTCTTCAGGGATAGCGATTCTCAGATCGTCAGGACAGATCAGGTCGGCCCCCCCAACTTCAATGCGCCTGGGCATCGGACTTAACCTTTCAGTCAATTCTTGCTTTTGCATGGTCTTACCCATTAATGGAAGGCAGCTCAAATTCCTTGTGATGATATAAAATCGCAAGAAAACACATTCCAAAGAAAACAGTTTCTAAAAAGCTCTCTATAGGGTTAATCAACCGGTTCGGATTCCGGCATAACAAATTCATGCTCCGGATGTTTAACACTCAGCACCGGGCATGGCGCCTTACGCACCACCTTTTCGGCCACGCTGCCGATGATAATATGTTTCAGCCCGCTGCGTCCATGTGTACCTAATACTATGAGGTCAAAGTCTTCTTTTTTTGCTTTTTGTACTATTTCTACAAACGCGGTGCCCACCATCACTTCACCGCTAATTTCATATTTTTCTGAGCTGTATTTTTTTACGAGTTCATCCAGACTCTCTTCGCACTGTTTTTGTATATCCTCAACAGGATAATAAATTTCGGGGATACCAAATGTCGAATAAGAGGGCATATGCGGCACCTCAATCACATGAAGCATCACGAGGCGGCTTCCATAAGCTTCAGAGAAAGCCCTGGCGTATTGTAAAGCGTGGTCGGAACTCTCACTAAAATCTACCGGGCACAATACCTTCTTAATATCTAAACGCATAAATCTATCCTCCAATTAAAGGTTTATACTTTTGCCTCTCTCTTCACTCTCTCCTCGACGGCCGTTAAACGATAATACCTCGGAATCAGACTGAACGGCGAAACACATTGACCCGCTCTGGCATAATACCTGCCAAGCATTGCAACATTTTCTGCTTTAGGCCGCAAGGATGTCGCTGGGGCAGTTACTTCAGGCTGTCGGAATCGGGAGGTGCTGAAGACGTTGGGATACGCTTCAACCCCCGAGCCAAAAACCATAACATCATCGGGCAGCTTTTCCGATAAAGTCTCGGGGGAGCCCATAAAAACCTCGCCCTGTGCATACCATCCGGAGGAGCTCTTCTGGAAAACACGTCCATAAACAGCCTTTCTGCGTGCATCTTTTATTGGACAAATATACCGGCAAGCAACGTCTTCGGGATCGTAATCCCAAGCCAGCACTTCGAGCGAACAGATACCAATCGCTTTCCATTTAAGGGCATAAGAAAGCGTTTTCGCGCAAGTTACACCTACCCTCAATCCGGTAAATGAACCGGGGCCGACAGCTGCAGCTACATGGTCAACATTTTCTTTTCGAACCTCGTTATTGCGAAGCATTGCATCGACGTAATAAAGAATTTTTTTGGCATGCGCCTGTCCTTTGCCAAAGTTCATGCTTTGAATGTTTCCCTTTTCGGAAGCTAAGGCTACACTTCCTGTGTCGGAGCTGGTTTCTATTCCAAGAATATACATTAATAATTCAAAACGACGGAGTCAAAAACACTATTTAACGATTTAATTAACACATCTCTGTCAGTAGAATAATATCGGCTCATGGCAACATCTGCGCTCCACATCCGCTCGCCCGTATCAATAGAATAACAAGAGAGTACATATTGGATCCTTGCCCATTGAAAAAACAGCACATAACTCTGATACCATGATTCAATATCTGCAACAAATAACAAATCGATATCTTGCTCTGAAGCATCCCTGATATCTTTTTTAATCCTTTTCCCAGATATTTCGAACGCATTGAGATATTCAGTTTGCATCTCCGCTTTTTCGTAAGCTATGTAACCAAAAATTTCCCTGAATGTCTTTTCCGGCCGGTTGACATGAGTAACTCCCCAAAAGTAACGTGTTGCGCGCGAAACGGGATCTCTCCGACCCCGTACTTTTAATCCCGCTTGTTTTTGCGATTCTGAAGAAGAGGGCTTCATCCATGCCCCATCCCTCCCGGCAATTCTGACCGACCGGCAGCCCGACAGCGCAAGCAAAAAACACATAAAAAAGGCCCATGCAATTTTATTCATTGTACACGACCTAACCCGGACAAGCCGGAATGTGGAATCAGGTGTCTGACTCGTCCTGAACGGAATTTTCTTCTCGTTACCCATATTATTATCTTTTTACCAAAAAAACAAGAAAATCACAATGAAGCGCCTAAAAAGTTTTCTACAATCTGTCATCGGCTAAACCGTTTTCTAAAGCTCCTTTTACATCATACAGCACGCCGTTTGAATTGACCATTTTCCGCCAGTCTCTATTTTTACAGTCGTCATGCGGAACGGCCAGCAAACATCCATCGTAAGCGCCTTTTTCGATGCCTTCAACAGTGTCCAAAAGCTCGATCCCATATTCCGATTTCACTTCATCGTAGTCGGCATGAGGATCAAAAACATCAACCGTGCAGTCAAAAGTTTTCAGTTCGTCTATAATATCGACCACCTTTGTATTTCGTACGTCCGGACAATTTTCTTTGAATGTTATTCCCACCACCAACACCTTTGCCCCCGCGACAATCTGCTTTTTTCGTATCATCAGCTTGACTAATCTGTTGGCGACAATTTTGCCCATTGAATCGTTAACTCTTCTGCCGGCCAGGATGATTTCCGGGCGGTGCCCAACAGCGGCCGCTTTGTGGGTCAAATAGTATGGATCGACTCCAATGCAATGGCCGCCCACAAGACCGGGGCGGAAGGGCAGGAAGTTCCACTTGGTTTCGGCAGCCCGCAGAACATCTAAAGTGTCAATCCCCAATCTCTGGAAAAGCAGCGACAGTTCATTAACGAAGGCGATATTCAGGTCCCGCTGGGCATTTTCGATAACTTTAGCGGCTTCAGCAACCTTGATGGAGGGCGCCAGGTGAGTGCCTGCTTCGATTACCGTACTGTAGATACTGTTTATATAATCCGCCACTTCTCGTGTACTTCCGCTGACCACCTTCTTTATATCGCTAAGACGGTGGCGGGTATCTCCGGGATTTATGCGTTCAGGGCTGTAACCGCAGAAAAAATCTCTGTTGAACTTCAACCCGCTTTTCGCTTCCAGTAGAGGCACACAAACTTCTTCCGTGCAACCGGGGAATACTGTCGATTCATAAACCACGACATCACCACGGCACAAGGCCGCGCCTACTGTCCCCGAGGCCGCCTTTAAGGGCCTTAAATCCGGACTTTTACTCTCGTCGATGGGGGTCGGTACCGTGACTATGTAAAAATTCGCATCTTTAACCGATGTTTCATCATCGCTGAACGACAGCTTTCTTGCCGTTTTCAGTTCTTCAGGCATTAGCTCCTTTGTATGGTCATGTCCGCTTTGAAGTTCTCTAATGCGTTTTTGATCAATATCAAAACCTATCGTATTGAATTGGCGACCAAAAGCTGCCGCAACCGGCAGTCCAACATACCCCAGGCCGATAACCGCCACCTTAATTTCATTAATATTCGCTTTCATTTTAGCCCTTCATCTTATTAATTACCATAGTTTACCGATTTCATCCTGTTCAAAGACCGGCATGTCGTACTGCGTATCATCGATGAGTAAATTTATACCCTTTTCTTTCGGAAGCATTTCCCCTATTTCGTCGCATACGATACCGCTTTCAGAAAGGGTATTAATTATCTCCGCTGCCTTCTCGGGTCTTGCACAGATAAGCAGAGCCCCGCTGGCTAAAACACCGAGCGGGTCAAGGCCCAATTCCCTGCAAAATTTCTCTCCATATTCGAGGATGCGAATATCTTTCTTCTGCACACTCATCCCCAAGCCGCAGGCTTTGGCCAACTCCCATAATCCCGTGGCGACTCCGCCCTCGGTGGGGTCGTGCATCGCACTTACACCACCAACAGAGCAAGCGATTTGAGCCTCTTTAATGACACTTAATCCGGGGACGTGCAGAAGATTAAGTGATTTTTCCAAAACATCCGCGGGAAAAGCCTCATCGAGCAGTTCCCGTTTCTCATGGGCCATCACCGCCATCCCCTCGATCGGAACCCCTTTTGTCAACAGAACCTTATCTCCAGCCTTTGCCTGACTTTTATCAACCAGAGCATCCAACGCCACTTCCCCCAACATATGACCGACCAGCACAGGCCGCTCTAATCCCACCGTCACCTCTGTATGTCCCCCACAGAGTGAGCAATTGATACTATCCAGCGCGTCTTTTAAGTCCGCCCAAATCTCTCTGACCAAGCATTCGTCCGTTTTGTGTTCCGGCAAAAGCATTGTCACTAAAAACCACTTTGGTATTGCTCCGGAGGTGGCAATATCGTTAGCATTTATGTGAACGACATACCATCCGATCCGTTCGGTAGCGAAGGTGATCGGATCCGTTTTTGCCACAAGATACCGGTCTTTCATGCGGATAGCACATACATCCTCACCCACCGCCGGCTTCAAGACGACGCGTTCGTCGTCATGTTCCAGTCCAGCAAGCAGCTCGCTCAGTAGTAAGGGTTGAATTTTACCGGGTTTAAACTTTTCCATAGCAATGAAGACAATATGAGATAAATATTCCGTGAAACACGTTACCCCCGGGCTTCGGTATTTATGCACTCCAAATTGATCTGCCCTCTCTCCGGCCTCGCCCGCCGCGTTTCTGCCCTAAGAGGGAATAAAGTTAAATTCGTAAGCTTTTACGCAAAATGGAAAATTTATCTTTTATGGCTTATCCCGTACTCAGGGCAGAAACGCGGCGGCCGAGGTCGGGGGGTTGTTAAAGTTATTGTAGTGCATAAATACTCCTCCACCGGGACAAGCCCGGCGG
>JAGYMJ010000409.1 GCA_018400625.1 Planctomycetota bacterium | reverse complement strand
TCTCTGCATCGGGATGGTCCCAGGCAAGGCAGTTTTCACAGACGCAGTAGCCGCTGGCCCAACTGTCGTTGGCCGCCGCGTTAAAAATCGTCCTGGTATGATCCTTTTCAAGTTCCTCTTCGACATTGGTCCTGATCCACTGTTCCCAAAGATCGGGGTTGGACTTGCACATTTTGACCGTCCGGGCTGCCGGATAAGGTTTATCACCCCCGCCACGCGTACCATCGGGCTGCAGAGCGAAATACCCGGGGTTGGTCTCGTGGAACGTATCCCACCTGTCGCGTCCTGCGATCAGGAGGTGGTCCTGATTGGCGGAGATCAAAATTTCCTCCGCGTGCTCGAATTCCAGGTCCGCATCGGGGAAAAGTTCCATCAACACCGGCTGGTAGCCCACCCATATGGCGGTTTCAGGGATCGGGTCGGGCTTTCCTTCGATGACCTCGGGCAAGGCGCCGCTGACCTTTTCGATATACTCGGCCAACTCCCCGGCCGCCTGCCGTGTGAACCGCGGCGCATCCTCAAAAACCACGACGGGCGCCAGGCTCACACCGCCTTCAACCAAAATCAGCCCGTCGGGATCCGCTTCATCGCCAAACACGGAGGCCGGAGAAAAAAGGGGTACTAAAAGCAGTAGAAAAATCCAGCACGTTAACTCTAACAAAATGCCGTCGATATTATTCGACATGATTTCACTCCTATAAAAAGGTATTCTTTAAAGTCTAATCGACCGCTGGGTCACCGGAACGGCCATCAGGGTGCAAATCTTGCATTATGCTCCTTATCGGCCGGATATGTTGCCAATGGATAGCGTAAGGATGTTCTTTTGATAGGCGGTGAAACTCGTCCCAGATATCGCGCGCTTCTTCTGAAGCGGATACGTCTTCCTGTCCGCTTTTGTTATAGCGCTCCATAGCATCCAACAGGTTGAGGTAAAGGCTCGTGTATTCGAGTCCCGCCCTTAAAAACTCGACGCGCCGTGCAAACCGTTGCGGCTCATCGGCCACTTGTGAAGCAGCTTTATCAAGCAATCCGGAAGCCTTTTGCAAGAATCCCGCATCATATACCCTGGAATAGTCACGATTCCCTTCCCTGTACAGCTCGGTCATCGCTATGGCTCGCTCTTCCATATGCTCCCAATACCGGGCAATAGTGCCGGCCGCTTTGCCGAAGCCGCGTTGATAATAATCGGCAATCAGCGCCTGCTCGTCCTGGTCGGGGTCCCATGCCAGCTTTGCCAGCATGTAATACATCGGTCCCTGAGTGGCCCAGAACTCAGGGAAAGTATCGATAGTAACGGATATGGCGTCGTGCTCGGCGGCAAATCGAAAATCATCCATCGCACTCGTGAGCTGCATATTCGGAAGGCCACGGCGCACCCATCCGGTGATGTTCGGGCGCCATCCCATGTTGGGAGCAACTTTTCCCCAATCCCCGAACTGTTTGCGGTGTGTTGTGCTCCGTGAAGAACCCCGATCAACACGGTCGGACCAGAGTAAAAAATTCGCTACGCTTGTAATCAGAACATTATCATCCGGTACAGCCTCTATAGGGGCTGGGCGTGTATGCCCGTAGGCCGATCCGCGCACGAACAGCTTGCGGTCGGGGAAGCGTTCCTTCAACAGACGCCCCAGGTGATTATAGAAGGTGACGTCGCGGTCTGATAGGGCCACGTAATCCTGTGCCATACCTTGCCAGTTGAAGCGGCGGAGTTCGCCTTCGGGGTGATCCCATTCCAGGCAGTTCTCGCAAACGCAATGCCCCGTTGACCATCCATCATTGGGGCCGGCGTCGAACGAGGTCAGATTGGGGTTAGCTTCCAGTTTTTTCTCAACGTCATCGATCCACTGCTCCCATACATCCGGGTTGGACTGACATATTTTGACGGTTCGAGGGCTTGGATATCCGCTGCGGGTGCCGTCGGGCTGGAGCGCGAAGTATTCGGGATGGCTTTCCCCAAATCGCTCCCACCAGTCGGTAAAACCGTGAGAGGAGGGCAGTACAAAGAGAGAATCGAGTTGGAGGCGCTGGAAACGGCACCATTCGTGCGAGTTGCCGCTGCGGCTGCGGAGCGCCGAAAGATACAGTAATCCGCTGCGATGACGGATGGGGGGGTGATAGCGATACTCGAACGGCGCGAATGCGATCCGATCGCGTTCGATAACATCAACACCCAGATCGCCCGGCCAAAGCCAACGCACATCGAGATAATCCTGAATGAACGTGTAAACGGCGTTGACCGTGCCGTATTCGCGCTGAACGCCGTTGACCGTGCGGCGTCTGAACTCGACGCGCATATGCTTCGGATCCCAGCAGTCACGGCCCAGAACCGCCAAGTGGTCCTCACCGGCCGTAATCAAAATCTCTTCGGGATGTTGAAATTCGAAATCTGTATCGGGAAACAGCTCATTCATCACCGGCTGATAGCCGACCCATATGGCCTTTTCGGGCAAAGGGCGGGGTTCCCCCTCGAGCACTTCCGGCCGCGCGCCGCTGACTTTCTCGATGTATTCGGCCAGTTCGTCCGCCGCACGCCGCGTGAACGGCGGCGCATTCTCGAAGACGACGATGGGCATTCGAGCCTCACCTTTTTCAACCAGTAAAAGTTCCGCGCATGCCGAAAAGGCAAGCAGGCAACCAGGAATCAACAGGAAACGAACGATCGTCTTTTGCATACTTATTCTCCTTTGGTCATCAATCAGAAATAGGCGTCGTGCAAACGTTTCACGAGCACGCGCACTTTTTCGACCCGTGTTTTGGTGTAGAAATAGAGGGCTACGCGGTCGTAGCTGTCGCCCATAATGTTCGCTTTCTCCTTCTGTTCGAAAATGGTTTTTCCGTT
>JAGYMJ010000408.1 GCA_018400625.1 Planctomycetota bacterium | reverse complement strand
CCGTTAAAGAGACCTTGCCCAATGCAGTATTTAAGGTTGAGTTGGACGACGGGCATGAAGTAACTGCCCATGTCTCAGGGAAGATGCGGATGAATTTTATCCGCATCCTTGAAGGGGATCGTGTTACTGTTGAACTATCTCCTTATGATTTGGAAAAGGGAAGGATAGTTTATAGAGATTAAATTTATGCACAGTCTGCTGCCATGAATTTTTTACAGTATTGAAAGGGGTACAATGAAATGAAAGTAAGATCATCAGTTAAAAGAATTTGTGAGAATTGTAAAGTTATCCGTCGTAAAGGCGTTGTAAGGGTGTTATGTACGAACCCACGCCATAAACAGCGACAAGGGTGATAATATATTTTTGGGACATTGATTGTTAAAAGGAGAGGTGGTTCATATGCCAAGAGTTGCCGGCGTAGATATACCGGACGGTAAGTGTTGTGAAGTTGCTTTAACATATATTTATGGTATAGGGCGAACGACTGCCCTGCATATATGTGAGGTTCTTAATATCGATCCGGAGAAAAAAGCACAGGATTTAAGTGAAGATGAACTGAGCCATATTGGAGCGTATGTCGATAAGAATTTTATAACGGAGGGTGAGCTTAAAAGGATGGAGTCTGCCAATATAGCTCGACTCCGTAAGATAGAGTGTTATCGGGGAATACGGCATAGAAAAGGATTGCCTGTTCGCGGACAAAAAACCAAAACCAATGCCAGGACCCGCAAGGGGAAAAAGCGAACCGTTGCAGGTAAGAAGGGCGTAAAAGAGATTGCACATTAAGTATTCAATATTTATTGCTGCATTTGTTTTAAGGGTTGAGCAGTACATAGTAATGTGAATAGAAAAGAAATAATGTCCTACATGAGGTGCCGCGAAGATATCCTTAAGGATATGGATTTAATGGGGCCCAAGGGACAACTGGATATTAAAAAAAACGAGAAGCTGGAAGAGATTGTTGGTTTTGGCGAAATAATTATACGTTATTTGAATAAATTTCCGATAAAAAAAAATACATTAACTGTTCTTGAATGTTCCTGTGGTAAAAGCTATTTGGGATTCATTCTCAGTCTTTTATTACCGAAAGCGTGTCGTAAAAAAGTCAACCTGGTCGGTGTGGATTATAACCCTGATCTGATTGAGAGATGTGAAAGGTTGTCTCAAAAGCTGAGGTTGGCTGAGTCTCATTTTTTTTGCCGACGGATACTTGATTTTAAGCCTCAAACCGATATAGATTTGGTCGTCTCCCTGCATGCATGCGATACGGCTACGGATGAGGCTTTGGTGCAGGGGATAAGGTGCGGAGCGGGTTTCGTCCATGCCGTGCCGTGTTGTCAAAATCAGATTCGTGGGCAGATAAAGGATGGACATCCGCTTGATATGCTGACCCAGTACGGGCCTGCCCGGTACAGAATGGCGAATCTGCTTACCGACACATTAAGAGCGGAGTTTATGCGAGCTGCGGGGTATCACGTGGAGATGGGCGAGATTGGCTCTCCGAAGCTTACACCTAAAAATTTATGCCTTTCGGCCAGAAAGGTCAGGAGAAAGTATAAAGGGCGACGGGATATTGGCTATCGCCACTTAAAAGATTTGTTCAATGTGAAAACCGCTATCGAAAAGATGTGTCCGGAAGTTTTGGAAAATTGAGTTTATATTATTTGTTTTAATCTTGTAATTTGATGAACAGGAGAGTAAAAAGCTATGGCGAAAAAATCCGCACGACAAGTCGGTACACGTGCTATTGCATATGTTCAAGCGACATTTAATAACACTAAGGTAATAATTACGGATTTGCAGGGTGGTGTTCTTTGTTGGGAAAGTGCCGGAACATGTGGATTTGCCGGATCCCGTAAGAGCACCCCTTTTGCCGCTCAACGGGCCGGAGAGCGTGCGGCCATGAAGGCCAAGAACATGGGAGTCAGGGAACTTGAAGTAAAGGTCAAAGGACCGGGAGCGGGGCGTGAATCGGCTATCGGCGCCTTAGAAAGCGCTGGTATGATGGTGTATTCAATCGAAGAAGTTACTCCGTTGCCGCATAATGGCTGCAGGCCTCGGAAACGCCGAAGGGTTTAAGAAGAATTTATATACAAAGGAAAAGTTAAAATGGCTAGATATACAGGACCTAAATGTAAATTATGTAGGCGAGACGGTTCAAAACTGTTTTTGAAGGGGAACCGTTGTGAAACTGCTAAATGTCCGATTGAGAAACGCTCAAGACCGCCGGGGATGCATGGGTTCAGTCGCGGGCGCCCGTCACCTTATCAGGTGCGTTTGCGAGCGACTCAGAAGGTAAAAAGGTATTACGGCGTTTTCGAGAAACAATTCCGTCGGTATTTTGATATGGCGACCCGTCAGAAAGGTAATACGGGCGTTAATCTGCTCACCTTGCTGGAACGGCGGTTGGACAGTGTTGTCAGAATCGTTGGTTTTGCATCTTCATTATCGGAAGCAAGACAGTTGGTCAATCATGGTCATTTTACCGTAAATGATCACAAAATGGATGTTGCCTCTTATGTCGTACAAAAAGGTGATGTTATTCGTGTGAAAAAATACGGTGAAATTCTTGAATACGTTAAAAGCCAGAGAGAGGCGCTCGGGAATCCAAGCCCGGAATGGCTCGAAATCAACAATGCAGATCTCAGCATACGGGTAGTCAGGCTACCTGTGGATGAAGATGTCAGCGTCGAAGTGGATGAAGGGCTTGTCGTGGAATACTGTTCCCGTTAAATGTCGGATATGGTGATAAAGTGAAGCAATTAACGGCTTCAAAAGTATATACTGAGTCTTTATCGCGATGGAAAAAGGTAAGGATGAGGAAATTATAATTAGTTTTTTGTGGCCAGATAATTTGGAGGCAAATAATGTCGGTAAGATTGAGATGGCGTGGTCTTGAATTGCCTGTTCAGGTGAAAGTTAATCAAGAGGATTATAGTGACCAATATGGTCAGTTTCAGGTTGAGCCTTTTGAAAGAGGGTTTGGGCATACTGTTGGAAACAGCCTGAGGCGTATTTTGCTTTCATCACTGGAAGGGGCTGCGGTGGTGGCCGTTAATATAAAAGGTGTTCAACAGGAATTTACCACCCTGGACGGGGTTTATGAGGACATCACCGATATAATTCTTCATATAAAGAAGCTTGTCGTCACTTCTTATAGTGATAATGATGTTACTATCAAGCTTGAGAAAAAAGGTAAAGGCGAAGTGACAGGGGCTGATGTGCAGGAAACCTCCGATGTTCAGGTTGTTAATAAGGATCATGTAATAGCTACCCTTACGGATGATATCGATTTTTCTTGTGAAATGACCGTGCGTCGAGGGAGGGGGTATGTTCCTGCCGAGGAACATGAAAACCTGCCGTCTGAAGTGGGTATCATACCTGTCGATGCCCTGTTCTCGCCTATTCGGCGCGTGGCATATTATGTCCATGAGACGCGTGTCGGACGTATGACGAACTACGATATGTTGGATATGCGTATTTGGACCAATGGGTCCGTGGAGCCTGAAATGGCGTTGGTTGAAGCGGCAAAAATACTGCGAAAACATCTGAATCCCTTCGTCGATTATTTCGAAACGGGCCGTTATATTCCCCAGGAACAGCCCGAACCACTGGCTCCCGTCGGGCAGTTGGAAGAACCATCGGTGGACAAAGCTGTCATCTCTATGCCCCTGGATGCCATGGAACTCAGCACGCGTCTGGCAAAAGCTCTTCATAATGAAGGTCTTTCCACGGTAGGAGATGTTTTGGAAATGAAAGAGAGTGATGTTATGGAAATCCGTAATTTAGGCGCAGCTTCTTTGAGTGAATTACGAGAGAAACTGGATGAGTTAGGGCTTGAAATCGGTTTGCTTGCTGAAGAAGAATAATCCATGACCCCTTGAGATTATAATTATTATTAACCTTTAATTGCGTGATAAAAGGCAATGAGACATAGGAAACGAGGAAGAAAATTAAGCCGTACAAGTGCGCATAGAAAATCTACGCGCCAGAATCTGGCCAAAGCCTTAATTGAGCACGAACGTATTGTTACTACACCCGCGAAGGCAAAAGAAACCAAATCTTTTGTGGAAAAACTCATTACTCTCGCGAGAAAAGCACAAGCATATAAGGGTGCCGGCTCAATAAACGAGAAATCTAAATATCTGCATTACTATCGTCTTGCGCTGAGAAAATTGCAAGATAAAAAGTCTGTGCAGAAACTTTTCGGCGAAGCGCACCACAGCGACCGACTGGCAGCTCGAACTGCCCGGTGATGGGTTTGTGAACGTCGATGTGGAGGCCGAAGCCATGCTGGTGCTTCCCGGG
>JAGYMJ010000407.1 GCA_018400625.1 Planctomycetota bacterium | reverse complement strand
TGCATAACTAAGGATAATCTTTTTTGGTAAGTCCTCAGTAAACCCCGTGGCATCTCCACCGGCACAGCGCACGGTGGAGATGAGTTGACGAGGTTCACAGAATATTTACAGTATATCAGATTTAGGACTTTACGCGGACTTACGCAACTAAGCACTAGTCCTTTCGACGTTTTTCCACCGATGAATCAAGAGCGAAGATTAGCTGAAGCCGAGCAGAGTAAATGGTGACATGTGCAAAGCACAAACACAGACGCCGGGTATTATCGTGACGATGGGGGATCCGTTGGGGATTGGCCCCGAACTGTGCTTGAAAATCTTGAATGATAAAAAATGGGTGGGAAATTCAGGGGCAGCCATCACAATCTGTGGTTCACTCAGACTTTTAGACGAACTGGCTTCTTCAAAGGACATAAAAATAAAGCCCGAATGTGTTAAAACACCTGTTTCGGAAAAAGGGCGTATAGCGGTTTTGGATATGGATGTTATCGACCCGGGCCCGGTAAAGGAGCCGGCAGTACCCACTCCGGAAGGCGGGAAGGCCAGTGTAAAGTTCATCGAAAGGGCCGTGAGGGAAGTGATGTCGGGCCGGGCCGACGCTATAGCCACCGGCCCGATAAGTAAAGAAGCGCTTAAATTGGCCGGATGTAAGCATCCGGGGCATACCGAGATGCTGGGCGAATTATGCGGCGCGCATCGCCGGCCGGTTATGATGATGCTCAGTGACCCGCTCAGGGTGGCGTTCGTTACGACCCATCTCGCCGTTAAAAACATCCCGGGATCGCTCACCACGGGGAAAATTTTCCATGCTGCACGTACTTTTGCCGAGGCCCTGGAGAAATATTTTGGGAAAAATTCTCAAGACATCGCTCTTTGTGCCTTAAATCCGCACGCGGGGGACGGAGGACGTTTCGGGGATGAGGAACGGATGATCCTGAAACCGGCTATTGATAAGCTGCATCAAAGCGGGATTGGAATCCAGGGCCCTCTGCCCGCCGATACACTGTTTTATAAAGCGGCTCAAGGGATGTATAGTGGCGTGGTTGCTATCTACCATGACCAGGGAATGATACCCGTGAAAATGCTGGGTCTCGGCAAAGCGGTAAATGTTACTCTCGGGTTGCCTCTCATACGAACCAGCCCCGCGCATGGGACGGCATATGATATTGCCGGCCAATACAAGGCCGATCCGGAATCGATGAAAAATGCGATCAGAACGGCCTTAAATATGGTTGCAGCAGGCCCATAAAAAAATAAATAATGTTTACAATTTGGCTTCCCAATCAAATCTATTAATTAAATAATGATATGAAAATTTCAGTATCACTTCCTGACGGTAGTATTAAAGAGTATGAAAAAGGAACTTCACCCCTGAACGTCGCTGAAAGTATAGGTGCCGGTCTGGCAAAGGACGCGGTGGCAGCGAGGATTGACGGCGAAATCGCCGATCTCACCACAACTATTCCCCAAGACTGTAAGCTGGAAATCATAACGGTTGACAGCGAAGAGGGGTTGGAAATACTGCGGCACAGCACCTCGCACGTGATGGCGCTGGCTGTGAAACGCCTCTACGGAGATGTCGTTTTCGGTATCGGGCCCGCCATCGAGAACGGTTTTTATTACGATTTCGATCTGGAAAAAGTTATTTCCTCCGACGACCTCGGCAATGTTGAAGAGGAAATGGGGAAAATTGCCGGGGAAGCTCTTCCGTTCGAACGCAAGGAGATGAGCGTGGAAGAGGCGGTGTCACTGTTCGACTCACTGGGCCAGCGCTACAAGGTCGAACTGCTGCAGGGTATCGAAACACCGACGGTTTCCGTCTATAGCACGGGTGATTTTGTCGATTTGTGCCGCGGCCCCCATATACCCGATACCTCAAGGTTGAGACACTTCAAACTACTGAGTGTGGCCGGCGCCTACTGGCGTGGTCTGGCCAGCAACCCTCAATTGCAGCGCATCTATGGAACAACCTTTGCCGGCAAAAAGCAACTGAATAAATACCTGCAAAGAGTCCAGGAAGCCGAAAAACGTGATCATCGCCGTATCGGCAGGGAAATGGACCTTTACAGTATGGACGATGAAATCGGCAAGGGGCTGGTGCTCTGGCATCCGAATGGGGCTGAAATACGTGAAAATATCGAACAGTACTGGAAAGAAGAACACAGGCGAAGAGGCTATGAATTCGTGCTGACGCCGCATATGGCATCGGAAAGGGTCTATAAGCGCAGCGGACATATACCGCAGTATGAGGATATGATGTATGCTCCTATCGACATCGAAGGGGACAGATACCGCGTTAAGCCGATGAACTGTCCCGGCCACATTAAAATCTTCCAGTCACAGATGCGTTCATATCGTGATTTGCCGATCAGATATGCCGAACTGGGAACGGTCTACCGTTTTGAGATGAGCGGCGCCCTGCATGGAATGCTGCGGGTACGCGGATTCACCCAGGACGACGCCCATATTTTCTGTACCCCCGAACAGCTCACCGGTGAGGTTGAGGCTCTGCTGGGGCTGATTGATGAGCTGATGGGCGCTTTTGGTTATGAATACCAGGCCTATCTTGCCACCCGCCCCGAGGTTTCCCTTGAAACGGCCTCCGACGAAGAATGGGAACGCGCTACCGAGGCGTTGCGTAACGGGCTTGAACGCTACGGTATGGACTATCAGGTGGATGAGGGGGAAGGAACCTTTTATGCGCCTAAAATTGACGTTAAGCTTTTCGACGCGCTCGGGCGGCAATGGCAGGGGCCGACGGTGCAGGTCGATTTGAATCTGCCCAAGCGGTTCGGCGTCAATTATATCGGCGACGATGGAATGGAACACGAGTGCATTATAGTACACCGGGCCATACTGGGTTCTTTAGAACGATTTGTCGGCGGCCTGATTGAACATTTTGCCGGCTGGTTCCCGCTCTGGCTCGCTCCCGAACAGGTCAGGATTCTTCCAATAACCGACAATCATATCGACTATTCCAAAACAGTCCTGGATGGACTTTTGAAAAAAGGAATGCGTGCCGCCATCGACGACCGCAACGAAAAAACAGGGTATAAGGTCCACAGCGCAACGCAGGATAAGGTGCCTTATATGCTGATTATTGGTGACAGGGAGGTTGAATCGGGAACGGTTAGCGTTAGGAGCCACGACTATGGAGATGAGGGAGCAGTCAGTTTGGAGGAAGTCTCTCAACGTCTTGCTGCCGAAATTGAAAGTAAGGCCTTGCCGAAAAGCTTTACTGATTTAAGATAACAGCCATGAGCAAGTGAAAAAATGGAACCTATGCCCGATATATTACGCAAGATATGCCGTGACAAACGCTGTGAGGTGGATGCTGTCGGCGAAGATGAGCTTGAATCGCTGAAAAAAAAGGCGTACGCTATGCCGCCGGCACGCGGGTTTATTTCTGCTTTACGTGAAGGGGATGACGTCTCAATTATAGCCGAGGTGAAAAAATCCTCCCCTTCCGCCGGTATTATCAGGGAAGACTTTAACCCCGCAGCTATCGCCCGGGCTTATGAACGCGGGGGCGCGGCATGCATAAGTGTGTTGACGGATGAGAAGTATTTCTCCGGCAAGCTGGAATATCTATCCGAAGTAAGGCGGGCGGTTGCATTGCCGATACTGCGTAAAGACTTCATCATTGACGAGAAGCAGATAATTCAGGCCAGAGCTTACGGTGCGGACGGCGTTCTGCTCATTGTCGCTGCCTTAGACAACGCTGAACTTTCGGGGCTGCTGGACGCTGCACGCCGTTGGGGACTGGACGCGCTGGTCGAGGTCCACACGGAAGCGGAGTTGAAAAGGGCTGTCAATGCCCATGCCGCTGCCATAGGTATCAATAACCGCGATTTGCATACCTTTGAAGTCGATCTTTCCACAGCGGAAAAGCTTGCTGCTTCAATTCCCGAAGATACTTTAAGGATTGGGGAGAGCGGTATAAACGACCGTCGGGATATTGAACGGCTGAAAAAACATGCGATAGATGCGGTTCTGGTGGGTGAAACCCTGATGCGGGCACAGAATATCGAAAAAGCAACACGCGTGTTAAGCCATTAAAAGATAAATTTTCATCTTGCGTAAAAGCTTACGAATACAACTTTATTTCCTCCCCGGACAGAAACGCGGCGGAGAAGGCCGGGGGGAGGCATATCCATTTTCGGGGAAGAGATCGTTAATGATTATTGCGATTCTTGCCGAGGGTGCGGCCGGCTGAGCCTGATTCTGATCCTTTTATTGTTCCGAGAAAGTGCGGAAACCCGGAGAATAAAATAAATAAATGAAGAATAATGTCGAACATCATTCGGAATTGATGTTGTCCCTGGAGCGGGATATCTTTCGTGCTGTAGCAAACATGCCTGTCCGTCGTCCCTGGATTGAGGCGGAAAAAAAACAGATCGTCCGGACGGCCAAAAAGTGTATCGGTTTCCGGGATGAATGGGTGCCCGAATTGAAGGTTGAATGCGTGAGCCGGACTGAAAACGGCCGCTGTTCCGTCGAGAAGCTGCGGGCCATCTCATGGGACGGCTGCTGCAATGCGGCCCACCTCTGGCTTCCCCAGCAACCGGGAAAGGATGCCATCCCTCTTGTTCTTCTTTGCTGCGGTCATGGCATTCGGGGCAAGCAAACGCCGTGCTATCAGGCGATGGCCTACCGTCTGACTCAAGAGGGGGTTGCCGTTCTGGTCCCCGATAACATAGGGCAGGGCGAGAGGGCACCCATGGGGCATAGAAATTCCGTTGTGCCGTTTCAATGCGGCATCTCGGTTCAGGGCTTGATCGTTATGGAGACGGTCGGATGGCTCCATTGGGTTTTTCAGGACGAACGGTTCGATACCGCAAAAATTTGCGCTATCGGTAACTCAGGTGGGGGTGTGCTCACACTCTTCCTCAGTGCTTTTATGGGAGATACTCTGGCGGCCGTCTCCTCATCCGGGTATCCGAGCACTTTCGAGTTCATCGCACGCAAGGAGAAAAATCATTGCCATTGCAACATACTGCCCGGTATTGTGGGGGAACTGGAGATGTGGCAGCTGTACAGTTGCTTTTCGCCCCGGCCTCTTTTCCTTTTTCAGGGAAAGCATGACAACCTTTTCCCCGTGGACTTATTTTATGTGACCTGCAGGAAAGTTCAGCAGGCCTATGATATCCAGGGCGCGGGCCCGGCGTTTCGTTCTGAGGTTGTATCCGGACATCATTCATGGGATAAGAACCGCAGAGAAATACTTGCAGATTTTTTGCGTGATGTGCTGGAACGGGAATCCGGTGGAGCGGAGATCGCTTCAAAATACTCGCCGCCCGGCAACTGCTACGATTCATGGCCGCCCGAAGCTCTGGATACCGATTCTCTTGCCCGACAGGTAACGGGTAGGGAAGGGGCCAACCATGATGAACTGTATAAGATCTATTGTCCGTCACTGGAAGATCACGAGGCTATATTGCCCAGAGGCGTTTCTTACCGGCGATACGCCGCACATGTTAAGGCCTTTTTGAAGTCGCCGAAGAAACAGAATGCACGTTGAAGAAAAAAATTTGTACGCCTGTTACTACCGGACTTGCTCCGGGGGGGCACTCTTTGTGCATTACCGAGCCGACTCACCCATTTAGTCCCTCCCCCTTGCGCCGGAGAGTTTTCTTTACCTTAACTTTTAAGATGATGAATAATCTGTTATAATTAAATTTTAACTGGGTCCAGCGTCAATTCGTTTTTTTACTTTATTAGGAGATGTTTATTATGAGTTTTTTGAACCATAAAAGTATCGTTAATGTCTCATCTGTGACTGTTGTTTCCATCTTCTTTCTTTTCGGCTGTACGGATTTCGGGAACAATGTGGAGGCCGATATCGACGTGCCGGATCAGACTCTTGTTTTAGTGGAAAATGGGGAAAGTCGGGCTCCGATAGTTATTGCTGAGGACGCTACGCCCCCAACGCGCCACGCCGGTGAAGAGCTTGCGGATTATATGGAAAAAATCGGCGGAGTCAGACCCGAAGTTTTGAACGGAAGACCGGATCCTACGCCTGAAAACGCTATATGGGTCGGCTATCATCCGCATCTGGATGATTTGTTTCCGGAGACGGATTTCGATTTTGAAAATCCTGAAGAAATTTTGATCGCCTCCACTGAAAATCATCTTGTTATTGCGGGACGCGACAGATGGGATGGTGAGGATCCCGCTACTCAAAATGAATTTGGCACGGTCAACGCCGTCTATACTTTTCTCCAGGACTATCTTGATGTTCGATGGCTCTGGCCGGGCGAGACGGGGACGGATATTATAGAAAAGGAAAAAATTGCCTTTGAACCGTTCGAGTACAGATACCACCCGCAAATCCGTTCACGCCGGGGCGTTTTAAGGCTGTCGGCGACAAAAGCAGCCTATGCGCAAAGCCCCGAATTCACGCGTAAGCAGCGGCTGCAACTGGATTCACTGACATCGGGCGGCGGGCATGCTTTCACCGATTGGTGGGAACGTTTCCATGAGGATCGTCCCGAGTTCTTCGCGCTCCAGCCCGACGGTACGCGTAGCGGCTATCCCAGCCCCAGAACGGTTAAAATCTGTCAGTCAAACCCCGACGTGTGGGAGCAGTGGATGAGAGACGTCGAGGATCAGCTCAGAAGCAATCCGCAGCAGATCGTATTCAACGCCTCCCCGAATGATGGATGGTCGAGCGGACACTGCATATGTGAAGATTGCCGTGAATGGGATCATCCGGACGCCGAACTCCGTCGCTTCGGATGGGAGGGGGTCAGCCAGGATTATTACGCCCTTTCCGACCGGCATGTCACTTTTGCCAACACGCTTGCGCGTAAACTGGAGCAGAAATATCCCGATGAGGACTATTATGTTCTGATGATGGCTTACGGCCATTCACGACCGGTGCCCATAGAGGCCGTTCCGGATGATAATGTCATAATATCCAGCGTCGCTAATTTCATCTTTCGTCCGGACAATACCGATCGGGGTTCGCCGAATGATACGCCGCATCGGGTCCAGTTTGCTGGATGGGGCGATGTTGCCGATAACCTGTTCTGGCGTCCCAATACCGGCAATCCGCACGGATGGCGGGGGGGCGAGCCGGCCGTTTTTCTCGAGCAGACAATTAAAGATTTTCGTTTTATAGGGGAAAACAATTGTGTCGGCATATTTATCGATACGGTTTGGGAACATTACGCCACGCAGGCCCCGCTCTACTATGTGATGGCCCAGATGACATGGGACCCGTTTATCGACGGCCATGAAGTGCTTCAGGATTTTTATCACCGCGGGTTTGGAAAAGCCGCCGGGGAAATAGAAGACTACTGGAATTATCTTGAAGATAATATGGGCGATTATAACGATGAAGAGTATTATAACCAGGCTTACGGCTACCTGGACGAAGCGCAGAGCGCCGTTGAAAATGAGCCGGAAATATATACTGAACGGATAGATTTCCTGCGTATGGGACTCGATTACGTGCGGTATTTGAGCGAAGCTCGCGCACACATGAACCGCTTCCGGGAGAGCGATGAACAGGACACCGAAGCGGCCGATGCGGCTCGTGAACTCTGGCTCGAAAAAATAAAGCCGCTGGCTCAGGATGAAGAACATCCCTACGCAATAAATTGGGGGCCGATACGCCCGGGACACGGACGTGTTGGCGGTACCTATCCGGAAGACCTCCGGCGTAAATGGTAAAATAAACGAAAACTGGAGACGGCTCAGGCCGCGCAGCGGAAGGACGGCCCCCTATCATCCGGACGGTACCGACGCCGTGGTTGGAGGAGCTATCGGGCGCTAGGGCCCTGGCCGAAAACCCGGCTCGTAGTGGACGCTTTCAAGCG
>JAGYMJ010000406.1 GCA_018400625.1 Planctomycetota bacterium | reverse complement strand
ACCGGGACAAGCCCGGCGGTAGGAACCACCAATCAACGTGGTTCACTGAGGTTTTAACTTTATTTTTTCCCCTATACATGATAAAATCTTGAAAGCTATGAGAACTTCAGGCGGCTCATTCGGGGCGGGAATGAAAAATGGGAAAAATAAAAAGAGTAAGGATTTCTATAAAGGGTGTAAGGGGTGGTGGGCGGACCGAGACTCGAACTCGGAACCCCTTGCGTGTAAGGCAAGTGCTCTCGCCGATTGAGCTATCCGCCCGTCAGGAAAAACAACAGTAAAAATATAACAAGTGTGACGTGAAAAGTCAAACGAAAGGTAAATAAAATGAAACAGGGAAAAAAAGAATTGCCGCAGATGGCTCGGCTTTTAGAGATAATGAAAAAACTGCGGGAACCCGAAGGCTGTCCATGGGACCGCGAACAGACCCTTAAAACCCTTATCCCGTATTTACTTGAGGAATGCGGGGAGGTGATCGATGCTATAGAACGTGGAGATATGGTTGAACTCGAAGATGAGCTGGGCGACCTGTTGCTGCAAGTCGTTTTTCAGTGTGAACTGTGTCGTGAAGACGGATTTTTTGAATTTGAAGATGTGGCCGGCCGGATCTCGGATAAACTTATCCGACGCCATCCCCATGTGTTCGGCGAGGTTGTCGTCAATAATTCCGGTGAAGTCCTTGAGAATTGGCGGGAAATAAAGAAAAATGAGAAGGCCGGGACCGGTAAAGAACACAAATCCGCAGTCGATGGAGTGCCCCGCCATATCCCCGCACTGATGAGGGCTTATAAATTCCAGAAAAAAGCGTCCGTCGTCGGATTCGATTGGGAAGATCATCACGGTGCACTGGAAAAAATGGAGGAAGAGTTTTGGGAGTTCAAAGAAGCTGTACTTGAGGAAAATCCTGAACATATCCACGAGGAATTGGGAGACCTTTTGTTTTCAATGGTCAATGTGGGACGAAAACTTGAAGTCAAGGCCGAAACAGCTCTTCAGAGCGCCGTTCGTAAGTTTCAGGATCGTTTCACAAAGCTTGAAAAGGAATTGAAGAAGGAGGGACGGGAATTAGAGGATTGTTCGCTTTCAGAACTCGACGAGGCCTGGGATTCAGTCAAAGAGAATGAATGCACTTAATATCCACTTATTTAATCTATGACCAAGGGGAACATGAACAGCAAGCTCCTGAGGGAAAAATATATTAGCCGGGCCAAACGTATTGTGGTCAAAATCGGAACGAATGTGATCGGCGGCAGCCGGGAACCGCTCGATGAAACCCGTTTGGACTCTCTCAGCGAACAAATAGCTTCACTTGTCGAGAGTGGAATACAGGTGGCCGTGGTCTCGAGCGGCGCAATCGGGGCGGGGATGCGGCAGTTCGCCATGACAACCCGACCCCGGTCACTCCCGCATCTGCAGGCGGCCGCAAGCGTCGGGCAGTCCAAGGTCGTCTCTTGCTATGATAGGAGCTTCCGCAAGCATGGCCTGCATGCCGGCCAAATTCTGCTCACTCGTGATGATTTCGATTCCCGCGAACGATACCTTAACGCTTCCAATACAGTTCACGCCCTTTTCGAGAATTGCAGTGTGCCGATCATCAATGAAAATGATACCATCAGCACAAATGAGATACAGTTCGGGGACAACGATATTTTAGCGGCGTTTGTGACCCACCTTATCCAGGCCGATCTTTTAATCCTGCTGACATCTGCGCCGGGGCTCTGCGCCCATCCCCCTTTCTCAGAAAATTGCGTGATTGAAGAAAAATCCGCTGAATCAAGCAAGTTCGGTGCCCGTATTGATTTCGTGAAATGTATCGATGATTCAGTCCTCGCGCTGGCCCGCACGGAAACCACACCCGACGGAACGGGGGGGATGGCAAGCAAACTCGAGGCCGTTAAAATAGCGGTTGAAGCGGGCGAGGCTGCTGTAATAGCCGATGGGCGTGAAGACAATATCCTGCCCCGGCTTTTAGAACCCCGCAATGTCGGGACTTTGTTTTTGCCGGCGGTTGAAAAAATGGGCAGTCGGAAGCGATGGATCAGATTTACACGGCGTTCGTGCGGTTCTATACTCATTGATAAAGGCGCTGCATCGGCTTTACGTGAGAAAGGGAAAAGTTTACTGCCCAGCGGTATCATATCGGCAAGGGGGAATTTTACCCGCGGTGATACCGTGAGAATTTGTACGGAGGGTGGTGAAGAGATTGCAAAAGGCCTGACCAATTATTCCGCCCCCGATGTGCGTAAAATCAAAGGACGAAAAACGGAGGAACTGGAAGCTCTTTTAGGACAGGACTTTTTCGATGAGGTGGTTCACAGGGATAATATGGCGCTGGCGTAGGCGCTTAGATTTCACACATCGACACAAAATTGTCGATGTTGCAAA
>JAGYMJ010000405.1 GCA_018400625.1 Planctomycetota bacterium | reverse complement strand
TTTCTGATATTGTCGCGATAGTCGTCCGGATAGATGAAATCATTGCCGGTGTTGTACGGCGGATCGATATAGATCATCTTGACCTTCTTGTGGTAGCTCTTCTGCAGGAGCTTAAGCACCTCCAGATTATCGCCCTCGATGAACAGGTTCTGCGAGCTGTCCCAGTTGACCGATTCTTCCGGGCAGGGGCGAAGCGTGCCGGTGGACGGTGTCTGTGCGAGACGACGGGCGCGGGCCTTGCCGTTCCAGTTGAAGCTGTAGCGTTCGGGCTTATCCTCGCGGTAGCTGCCAAGTATTTCTTGCAATGCCTCAAAATCAACCTTCCAGCGCGGCCCGTCACCGTCGGAGCTTTCCGTAAAAGCTTCAGGGAACAGCGTGCGCAGTTTTTCAATATTTTCCTCAACGACATCCGGCGACGAGCCGTCAGTTTTCGGGTTCAGTTTTTCCATCTTTTCCTCCGTTCTATTGTGTTCTTCTTTTTTATTTTTAAGCGGTTAAATAATAACTTTTATTGCCTATTGCGCCAAAAACGCAAAACAGCGCAATGCTTGGCGCAATATATTGTGTTGTCTGCAAGCAACTTAGGGGATTGGAATTGCGCCGGAATTACGCCAAGTATTAATGATGGCGCAATTAATAAGCATTATTTTTTGGATACCACAAAGCCCCTTTTGTCTTTCCGGTTTTGTATATCCTACCTTCTTTTTTAAGTTCAGCAATGAGTTTTTGAACCTGTGACATAGATAATGCGGGTAACACCTGGCGCAAATCCCTTAACCGGCTGCCATTCTTTTCATTTTCTTGTATGTGTTTTTCGAGTAGGGTTTTATTGGTTTCCCGATCCAACCCCTTTTTCCGGGTATAAGTCCCTTTTTCACCGACCATCTTGTAATATCGACGACTCAGAATATATTTAACACCCCGTCCTCGGCCGTAACTCTCAATAATACCTTTATTAACAAGTTCTTCAAGACGATGGCGAAAACCATCCGGGATATTCTGTTCCCGGTGAACATAATCAAGTAATAGAAAATCATGCGTACTGAACTGATCCAACGTTTCCTTCCCGACTTTTTCCAGAAAATCGAGAAAACGAGGATCCCTTACCTCACAATCAAGAGTTAAAACTACCTGATGACGGTCCGTATTGGAAAAGTCGGGAGTTTGCTTACTTTCCTTGATGCTTCGTTCAAACATTAAATTCATGCCTTGCCCTGACCGCTCAATCAATCCACATTTAGCAAGCACTTCTGCCACACGACGATTCCGTGGCTGCTGCCTATCAAGGATATTTTGTTCTGTTATTCCGGTGGGAAAACCTCCCGGACTTTCTACAACTAAATGACGAGGGTATTGTCTGACAAATACACTACCGGCAAGTTGATAGTTGCGATGGCTGATAGCATTGAGCAAAGCTTCCCTGACAACACGTTCATCGAAGGTCGGTACATCCCAAACAAAAAGGCCTGATTGAAAATGCTGAACATCGTTCCGCAGGTTTATGATTTCCCATAGTTCATCGTAAAAGCAAAAAAACCCCTGCCGAAACTCTTTCCTCTTTTGGGCTGGTCCTGAAACATCAGATGTTCGATACTCAAAAACGACTTCAGCCTGGGAAAGATGCTTCCCAAGTGATTTTCTGGTGCCAAATAGAATCAGGGCAGCATATGTCAAATCCCCATCAACCATAACTTCTGCATCTTCAAGCAACTGCTCACGGCTGAGATTAGCTAAGTTATGGTTTTCTGATTTTTTTATCCAACGGTTACGAAAATCTTCAATTGCCTCCGAATCTAAATCATTCATGTCCACGCAAGGACAAATATCGGCCGAAAAATCATGTCCGGATTCTGCAAAAATAGAACGAAGTTTACTTTCTGACATCGGCTCCAAACTGTCAACCTGTCTTTCCCAGTAAATCCCCTTATATTTCACAGGATTCCCGATAGGACGAGAAGGCACAGAAAAAACCAATACGCGACCGTTGGGGTGGTTTACAACGTCAAAATCAACGTTAATGTGAAGCTGCTCTATAAGACCAGACCTCGTTCTTTCAGGTTGATTAAAAGCCAAAGAACCAACGACCTTACGCGGTCGTTCATCCGTAATTCCCAAAGCTATTTTTCCCCCACCCTCGTTCGCCAAGGCGGCACAATACTTGGCAAGTTTTTCGAAATGAAACCTATTTTTTGCTTCTTTGAATTCGAGATTCTCACCCTCTTCCGCAGAAAGCATTTCGTTCACCTTTTCTATCGTCATTCTTTCCATATTTCTGGTCATGTAAACAATAGTATACTTGTCGAGAATTGAGTTACAACACTCTTACCATATTGCGCAGCTTTGACTGTAGCTCTTTAAGCTCGGTATTCAGTTCGACCTGCCGGTTGAACTGTGTTTCTTTCTTGATGGCGGCTTTGCAGTCTTCGATCTGCACCTCGAGTTCGTGACAGGCCGCCAGCCTTTCTCTCCTTGATCGCTCTACTGTTGACTGAGACTCCATCCTGTACTCGCCGGTCAACCGTGAGCATGCAAACGCCAGGAGCCGGTCGGCAAGTGCTGAATAAAAGGCATAAAAATGAGTATGCGGAAAATCGGCAATATTCAAACTGTCAAGGAAATTTCTTTCCACCTTGCCGGAATTTTCCATGTCGATCCAGCGAGTTAATATCATGTCCTCGGCGACCATGGCGCCTTTCTCGGCTTGACTGAAGCGTTTGTGCGCCGTGCTCAACGCGCAGCAGCTATCCAACCTGAAAACAAGAAGCAGCGGATACGGTATAGCGCGGTGCATGACCTCGGCAATGCGGGCGGTTCGGCGTTGTTCACTAAGCTCTACATCGATGACGGCTATCTCAAGATATTCCCGCTGTTCGTCTTCGTATGGCTGTATAGGTATCGTTGAGGGCTTCAGTGTGTATTCCCAGGTTATCCGCTCGATGTCCTCACTGAACGCCTTTTTATCGGCAGCAAGGAGTTTTGTATATTCATGGAACAGTTTTTTGAAGACCCGCTTCCCGAGCCCGCAGCTGTCGGGGACGGCCAGATAATCATAGATAGGTGATTTCGGCATATGTTATCCGCAGATTGCGCAGATTTTCGCAGATATAGAATAATATATAGTATTAAAAAACCTTGTGCCCGATCACAATACGGCATTTTTTCGGCGGACTTATTTTTCCGTAATCCTAACCCAAATAAATCGGAAAAGATAACTGGGCGCCTGCGGCGCAGTTCGTAGTACAGGCTTCCAGCCCGTGGCGGCCATGGGGAGGATACCCCTGCTGCGTCGAAACTGATAATTCTCAAAAAAACTATCTATCCCCACTTGCACCTCTTCTTATCCTTTCTCTGCCTTTTTCCGTTGCCTTTAATCTGCGATAATCTGCGCAATCTGCGGATCCCTCATTCACCAAGGGTTCAATCTGCGGCTTCTTCATTGAAAACCGCCAGATAAGCTACAACCTCGAAATCGTCAATGCCCTTAAATGAATCCTTGCTGATCACCGTGCCGCCGGGCTGGAATAAACTCTCGACGCCTTTTTCTTCTGCTTTGCCCGTAACGGCGTTGACGGCTCTGCGCAGCAGGGCCTGATATTTGCTCATATCGGTTCCGTTACGTGTATCTTTGTTGAAACGTGCAAAAGCCTTTTCGTCCGGCTGAGAGCGGCCAAGTGTCAGATTCTTCATCAGATCAAGTATCTGTTTTGTCTGCGTGAAATTCAACTCTATATTCCCTGATTCTGATACCCATACCAGGTAATA
>JAGYMJ010000404.1 GCA_018400625.1 Planctomycetota bacterium | reverse complement strand
CTGGAAAATATAGCTCTGGTACGAATCCGTTATGCTGACTTCTTCATCAATGGGATAAAAACGAATTATCAGGGCCGGCACATGTTCTATTTCGTCGAGAGGCTTTATCAACTCATCAGAAAGATCAAACAGACGCAGCTCAACAGGCGGAGCTTCAGCGCCCGACGCGGTCAGATGGAATTTTTTTTCGAGAATGAAAGAGCTGTCTTCTATCGTTTGGAAAGGCTCGGACAGCACCCAGTTCGACGGGGCATGTTCGCCGAAAACCGTCACATTATACGTTCTCATCAGATCATCCCAGACAAAACGGACGCCCTGGTCAGGCAAATAATCAGCCAGGAACCCCGGGGTATCGTTGAAATCCTGAAAGAAAACAGTCTTTCTTTTCGCATCGACCCGTTCCGTATCGATCAGAATGAAACCGGCAGTCAGGCACAACAGCAGGACAACCAGAGTGGATGTTACTTTAAGTCTTGATTTTTTTCCATCAGATCGCGGCTCCGCGCGTTCGGCTTGGCATTGCGAACGGGAGGGCATGCTTGCTTCGTCCCCAAACGGTTCCAGTTCCCGGATAAAACTTTCAACATCCCGATACCGTGATTCCGGTTCATAAGCCATAGCTTTCATGACAATTCTGCTCAGTTCCGGCGGAATGGAGTTGATATAGTGATGGGGCTCAGGCGGTCGCTCGCCGTTGCTGAGAGCGTCCAGGATAGCCCACATACTGGTTTTCGCACAATATGGTCTCTTGCAGGTGAGAATCTGATAAAAGGTGGCTGCAAGGCTGTAAACATCGCTTCTTTGATCGGCTTTGTGCGGCGTCTTGATCTGTTCGGGGGCCATATAGGGAATAGTTCCCATGATCGACTGCGAATGAGTAAGTCCCAGAGATTCTTCAAGGTTTCTGATCAGTCCGAGGTCGGTGACTTTGGTTGTAAATCCCCCATCTTCGGCGGCGGCGGTGGTGATGAGATTGGAAGGTTTGATATCACGATGTATTATTCCCTTACTATGCAGATAGGCAATGCCATCTCCGGCCTGGCAAATGATATTAATTTTATCCGCAAGGCTGAATTCACGGATTATTTGTTTGACGGAAATGATATTTCTAAGCCATTCCATAACATAATAGGGCCGGTGCAGATACAAACCACCGCCGTAAATTTCAATGATGTTCGGATGGCCCAGAGCCAAAAGACTTTTCCATTCGATTTCGAAACGCTCAGCCGATACGTTGTCGGCGGCGATTTTGAGCGCCAGGACGGGGCCGGGCAGCCCTATGTTTTTCTCCTGGAGCTTACGGACAATACTTTCTTGATCCGGACTTTTGGCTCTGATTTTTTTGGCCAGCGCATCAGCTTTGCGAAATCTATACCGCTTTTGGTGAATACCCTGACATTGGGAGTAAGCATACATCAAGGAATAATCGAAATTTGCAAGGTCGGCTTCGGCAACAAAGACGGTCGCCATCCCCCCCTGCCCTATTTTTTTCTTCACTGTAAAAATGCCATCAATGACCCTGAACTCCGAATGCCCGCTCTGTTTAAGCGAGATACGGACATTATCATCACCGGAATTTGAGCAGGGCGGCAAGTTTCCGGAAGCGGCCTCTGTATCAGAGGTTTGATGACTTTTCGAGCCGTTCGTTTTTTTGTTCATAAATCATCAAGCTTCCCAAGCAATCTCCGAATAGCAGCGTTGAGCCAGGTTCCTGCTGTGTGACCAGCGGAAGCCATTATTATTTTCCTCTCATTGAATTTCACACTCCACCTGCATGTTGCATTCGATATTTAGCTTATCACAAATGTCAGAAAAACTCAAAAGATATTTCCACAGGTATTTCATCGTCAATTGATATAAGAACGTGATGTGATGTTTAATTGCTATAATTGCAGATTTTCGCAGAATTGAGTATATTTATCCCCGCAGAATCCCGTTTCAGCAGGGAAACAACGGCTTTCACTGAGGACTTACCATTAAACTATAACCCATGAAGAGGTATATTGCAAATACATATTCAGTGAACCAGGTCGCTGCGGGGACGACACATCACCATAAAATACTCTTCAAAGAGAGGCGTTATTCGCGGACTCACCGGTGGTGGAGGCCCTTCCTCTGGCGGGTGAATGCTTCATCCCCCCCCGGGCAGAAACGCAGCGGGCAGGGCCGGGGTGGGGCGGGGCGGATCCATTTGTAGTGCCGACATAATAAATTTCAATACGGAGGTATTGCAATGTTTGTTAAAGAAAATGAAAGGAGTGGAATCGAAAATCCTGCGCGTATTACTATATCATCGAATCCTACCGCGATAACAATGGGGAACCTCAGCTACCATCGAATCCAGACATATTTCGCCTGAATGCCAAATAATCCTCGCGTTGGAATGTTCAATGAATATCATTTATAATCAAAAAATATGATGATCGAAAACCAGCCATTTGGCTGCATCACAATAGACGGTACAATTTAATCCCTAAAACGGTTATTTTCTTCTCTTAAGGCATTAATCCTGGAGGCGTGACGTGGTGACGGCATCGGTTAAAATCCCTTATGCCGAATTGAACGGACGCCTTATCCACGTTTCACGCGTGAATCGGGGCCTGGCATGCGGCTGCGTCTGCCCGGTATGCAAGAGGCCCGTTCTGGCCCGTAAGGGAGAGGTTATACGCCACCATTTCGCACATCATAACCAGATCGAATGTTCGCCGGAGACCGTTCTGCACCAGGTCGGGAAAAGGCTCCTTTACAACAGAATATCCAAACATCTCAAGCGAAACCGCCCGCTGCAGATCCGGTGGAAATGCCACTTCTGTCATGAAACGCACGAGGGCAACTTGCTGAAACTCGCCCGGAAAGTGGGGATGGAAAAGAATCTCGACGGATGCAGGCCCGACCTGATTCTCTCCGACGACAATGGAAACACGTTGGCCATCCTGGAAATCGTTGTTACCCACAGCCCCGAAGAGAACGTCCTGGGATATTGCCGGAAATATGATGTGGCGCTGCTGTGTTTTCGGGTGAAAACCGGCCGTGACCTGCTCGCACTTGAGGTTGAAAACCCGCTGAGACCATCTTATGTCGGCTTATGCCTGAACCCGCAGTGTGAGGTCTGCGGAAAAGCGCTCTCACCGGCCACCCTGCATGTTGTGGACATCTCCTGTTGGCGTTGCGGTCTTTATATGAAAGCCGCCCTGGTCAAATCGGACGGGCGGATGGCGGGGCCCGAAGTCTTTTCCACAGAGCAGACGAAAATCGCCGAAGAGTCGGGGGTCTATTTAAGCCGCCAGTACAGCCATACGTCCAACAGACGCTACATGGCAAACACCTGCCCATCATGCAGGGCATTCATTGGAGCGCCCTACCTGCGCCGCTATTCGGGCCTGATCAATCACCGTGACGGCCTGGAGGCGGGCAACGTCTGTATGGAATGCATGAAGGATGCCGATAACGAACTGGATTGAAGGAACAAAACACTGAATGTTAGACGGGATTTACAGGATTTACGAAATAAAAGGAACGTGAAATAGGCGCATAAATGCGCGTTATCGACACAAAATTGTCGATGTTGCAAAAAACCTGGCCGTTTTCACCGAAGGTGATATTTAATTAAAGCCCAGGGTTGGCAGG
>JAGYMJ010000403.1 GCA_018400625.1 Planctomycetota bacterium | reverse complement strand
AAGGCCCAGCATGTTGATGGTGAACATTTCATCCAGTCCTTCCAAAAGACTCCCGTAAGCGCCGGCAGCGGTAAATCAATCCAGTATTGTGGTGTCAAGGACCCGCAGTCGCACAGGCCGCCATATTCCGGCGCCGCCGGCCGAATTTTTAGCCCTGACCGTTACATAATTTTCGGCTCCCGGGACCATGATATCTGCCACATCCAGCAGAAACGGCTTGTCCCAGCCCGAGGGACCAATAGCATGTTCGCCGACGAATTCGCCGTTGAGCCATACCCATGCTTCTTCATCAACTCCTCCGAAATGAAGGTAAGCGGTGTCCCAATCCGGCAATTCAGGAACATGAATCGAGATTCGGTACCAAGCGGCTCCATGATAGATTTCATCCATATAATTCTGCCATGAAGTTTCTATAGGGACATCATCCCGCCAATCACTGTCGTCGAGATCAGGATCATACCAGCCCTTTTGTTCCCCGACCTCATCGGGATCGATTTTGAATCTCCATCCTTCTTCCGGCATTCTGACCTGCTCGACCTCAAGCAATTTCCACCGCAATTCAAGACCGATGTCCTGGATGCTGCTGGATACATCATTGGCGGCTTTTTCGAGCAGATCGGCCGCTTCGTCCCAATCCCGCTCGATATGCTCCAAAATTCCTTCATAGGCTGTCTGCCGTATATTGGCCACTTCATCATCGGTAGCCATTATCAGCACACGCCTTGCCTGCGGTGACATCTCATCGAAAGAAGCGAACATTCCCACAACATGCCGGCGTCGGTTTTCTTCGGCTCCCATATAGATACCGGCCAGTTCCCTCACCAATTGATCCATTCGTTCCCCTTCCGGGAGCGGTTGTTCTTCGAGCAGAACAATCTGCACATAACGCCTTATGGCCGGCGCGTCGTCCAGCAGGATCATAGGCCAGTATTCTTCCACTAAGTCCAGTTCCGCCAATCCACGGATTGTGATTCGCCGCACCTCGACATCAGGACTGTTAAGCGCTGCTTCAAAACCGTCGCGGGCATCCTCACCAAGCCGCAGAAGCAGATGAGCGGCGGTATTGCGCACGATCTCGCTTTGATGACTCACCGCTTCACTCAAGTCCGGTACGGCGCCGATCCCATCACTCTCCACGGATTCAATCAAACGATGGCGTTGATCTAAGTCTGAATCCGCATTTTCAGCCGCATGGACTACGGGTAGGGTTATTGAGCATATAAGTGTCATGCCCAAAGTGTACACCAACGAAATTTTACTTAGAAAGACACATTTTCTGAACATAACAATTCTCCTTTAGCTAAGATAAAGTGTAACTGATAAGAGATGCAATAATACAAAATTGAATCACAAAATCCTCTTGATTAATTCGGCTTTGAGAGAGAAGAAATTGGAACGCGTGTGGCTCCGACATGTTCCTTTGAAATACTGTAAATGATCCAAAGACTCTCCCCGACAACTTCCGCTTTGAAATACTGCGGGCCGGATCCGGGGCCCCCTTCCGATTTCATTGAGCCCGGTGTATAGTCACTGAGCCGTTCGTGCCTCAGCAGCCATGTCTGATTGAATTGTCTTCCGTGTTCGGAGATCAGCAGATACATATTACGTCTGTTCGGCGAGTTGCAGATGATATAGTCCCGTTCGTCCGGCAGTTCGCCGGCCGCCGGTTTGACACCACCGAAGAGGTTTGAGCGTCGGGGCGGGGGGAAGAAGGGCTCATCTTCCGCTTTTTCAGCAGAGTAATAGAACGGGCCCGCTTGGGAAGCTTTATTTTCCACAACGGCCACCCATGCCCCGTCCGGCCGCCTGTACGTGGATCCGTGCCCGGCAGCAATCTGCTGGTGTCCTTCGGCATCAACGGCTCGACCGCCTTCGGGGAATCGCGGCACGCGACTGAACTCCTTCCGATCACCGCCCAAAACTAAATCCTGAAAGTCCTGCGGCGCTTCAGAAAGCAGCGGGGCATCGCTGTAGGGCGGCACCAGCGGTTCCAGCGGCAGAGTAAGCTCAGGAGTAAGCTGTATTTCTTCCGGTTGTTCATTATCCTTGTACAGAGGAGATACGGGCTGCAGACGATCATCTTTAACCGCCCATTCCTGATAGAAACGCACTCCCAGATCCCACCTTACAAATCCCGCTCTCGGCGCATCCGGTCCCCTGCCGAAGCGAAAATGTTCCACCGGAAACACTTGTCCCTTTCTGCTGCTTGCATCGGTCGTCACTCCGTGCAGGGCCGTAAAACTGCCGCAGAAAAACAACCGGTCACCGATAATCTGAAATGTTCCATTAGCTTTGGCCCCGCGAATAGCGTCATGATCGCTGTGTTCTTTCCTGCGCCGCACAGGCACGGGAGCGGGCGCCGGTTCAATCAAACTCCCTTCGCGGTTCCAGTCAACCTCACCGCTGTCGTTGATGATTTTCCCCACCCGTGCGAGCACCCGGCCCCCCGGGCCGTTTTCATCCAGAGCATGATTCTGCCACACCCCGATCAATCGGTCCTTAAAAGGAACAAGCGGCGCAATGTTGTGATTCCAGGTGCCGTGACGCAGGCTTTCATATTTGCCGGTTCCGCCCTCATCCAGAGGCGCTTTACTGGGAATACAATTTAAGAGTTCAAAATGCTCCGCTTCATTCATAGCCGGCAATCCAAGGCCGTCCGCCCGCGGATCAAAACCTTCGGGAACTCTCCATTTAATCGGCGCCTGTGGGTCGGCCGGATATCTTTCCATCAGCGCCTCGGCATCCAATTCTTTATCCAGCGGCGGCATAATGGAGATAAAATCTCCTGCTCGCAATTCCTCCGGTCCGCCGGCCGCCACAACCGCACCATTAACTCCGTTGATGAAACGCAACGCCAAAACATTACGCCCCTTTTTCAACTGTACATCGATCAAATAATTATTTATAGCCGCCGGCGATGAGTTGTTCCCGTCCGGCATGGTATTTAATATCCGGGTTCCATTCAGCCAGGCCTGAAGGTACCAGTCAGCGCCCATCCCCAGAGTAACTTCCTGCTCTGCATCGGATTCGAGCGGCAAGAACACATAAGCCATCTGCGCATCATCGTAGGGCGGATCACCAAAAAACGGGCTGAAATTATACTGGCTGCGGGTCGGCTTAACCTTAGCCGGTACGGCCCTTTGGCCGGCGATTGTCATTTTTTCGGGAATATCAGTAAGATTTTCTTCCGGTAATTCGGGGTTTTCACCGCCCTCAAAAGGGAACGGTGCAAAAACAATCCATTCCTTCGGGAAAGCAACATTGCCTTTGACTTTGCCCGTTATATCTTGTGCGTTATCTGTCACTGTCATGACCTCTTTTAATGAATAATGTAAGAGTAAAAAACCTCATTGAATAGAAGAACAAAATCGTAAATATTCAGTGATCCCCGTGGCATCTCCACCGTGCCCTGTGCCGGTGGAGATGC
>JAGYMJ010000402.1 GCA_018400625.1 Planctomycetota bacterium | reverse complement strand
AGGCGCCCCATTTTCAGAGCGGAGTCTCTGAAAATGCGTAGCCTCTTACCGACTCATGAGCTTTAATCTCAATGCTCTAAGTGTTTATTGCCGTCGGAATTCAAGAAGTGACGTGTCACTTTTTTCTCGCCTTCGATGAGCACGAATGCTCCCGCTCCGATACCTAAAGGTACAAGCCAGTGACGCAAAGCCAGAGGAGTTGAATCAAAAAGTATGTGCATTAAAGGTGTATAGACAAACAGCAATTGCAGAAGGACTATCATCCCGGTGGCAAGCAATGCAACCCGATTGGACAGAAGTCTTTTGACCGAGAGGCTTGATTCATGCATGTAGCGGCTGTTGAATAGATAGAAGGTCTGTCCAAATACGAGTGTGTTCACGGCAAGCGTGCGGGCATGCTCAAGGGGCAGGCCGAGGACATGTTTTTCGATGGCGAATACGGCAATACTCGCGCCGCCGATCAGGAGGGACACGAAAAAGATGCGCCAGAGTAAGGCTATTCCGATGATGGGGGCGTCGGGTTCACGCGGCGGACGGTCCATTACGCCGGGTTCGGCCGGTTCGAAAGCGAACGCCACGGCCAGCGTGACCGCCGTGACCATGTTGACCCATAGGATCTGGACGGGTGTCAGCGGCAGTACCCACCCGGAAAGCACGGCAACGAAGATGATCAGCGCTTCGGCGCCGTTGGTGGGCAGAATAAAGAGAATCGCCTTGCGCAGGTTATCGTAAATCTTTCGGCCCTCTTCGACGGCATGTTCTATAGATGTGAAATTATCGTCCGCAAGTACGATATCGGCGGCTTCCTTGGTTGCTTCGGTGCCTTTTACGCCCATCGCTATTCCCACATCGGCCCGTTTCAGGGCCGGTGCATCGTTCACACCGTCGCCTGTCATGGCCACCACTTCGCCATTGGCCTGCAGGGCCTGCACCAGTCGCAGTTTATGTTCCGGGTTGGTGCGGGCGAATATGTTGTTTTCGCAGGCGACGCGGGACAGCTCTTCATCCGAAATGTTTTCAAGTTCAACCCCGGAAACGGCATCGGCGCCGCTGCCGATCCCCATTTCAGCGCCGATAGCGCCAGCCGTTCCCAGGTGGTCGCCGGTGATCATCTTCACCCGGATGCCGGCCCTATGGCATACCTTGATCGCCTCAATGGCCTCAGGGCGCGGCGGGTCGATGATGCCGACGAGACCGACAAAAACCATGTCCTGTTCGAGATCATCAACCGTCAGAGCGTCTTTTTCGGGGCTTACCTCCCGCGTTGCGGCCGCCAGAACGCGCAGACCCCGGTTGCCGAGTTCCTCGATAGTCTCCTCCCAGAATTTTTTGTCGAGCACCTGCGTAGAATTCCCAGTGCTGTGCTGGTGCGCGCAAATATTCAGCAGCCGATCCGGCGCTCCTTTCATAAATATCCGCCTGGAACCGTCGGCCATGCTGTTGAGGGTGGCCATATACTTGTTTTCCGATTCAAAGGGGATCTCGGCCACACGTTGATACCCCTCGAAATCGAATTCGCCCTTGAGGGCGAGGGTTATCAGCGCGCCTTCGGTTGGTTCACCCCTGACCCGCCACCCGCCGTTTTTCTCCGTTATCCCGGAATCATTGCACAATGCCATGATTTCAATCAATTGATGCAGACCCGTATGTTCGCGGAGCGGGACATCCTGCCCGTTGTGAGTGATTTTCCCTTCCGGGGCATAGCCCGTGCCCTCGACATCGTAACGATCCGTCGGGGTTACGACCTGACATGCTGTCATCTCGTTGCGAGTAAGCGTGCCGGTTTTATCCGAACATATCACCGTTACAGACCCCAGTGTTTCGACCGCGTTGAGTTTGCGAGTGATGGCATTTCGCTGTGCCATACGCTGCACACCGAGCGCGAGTGTGATGGTGAGGATGGCCGGCAGCCCTTCGGGAATGGCGGCAACGGCAAAACCGATGGCCGAAAGGAAGCGCTCACCAATCGGCATGCCATGCAGCCACCCAAGAATCCATATAAATGTGGCCAGGGCTAAGATTGCCAGTGACAGTATCTTGCCAAACCTATTCATCCGGCGGGTGAGTGGTGTGGTCGGCTTCTGCACCTCGCCTATCATCTTATTGATGCGTCCTATTTCGGTATGTGAACCGGTAGCGGTGACCACCCCCACGCCGCGTCCAGACAACACCATCGTTCCGGAGTGGGCCATGCAAAAGCGGTCTCCCACCCCGGCGTCCATATCAACCGGATCAGTTTTTTTCTCTGCGGCTACGGATTCGCCGGTCAGCGCCGACTCTTCAATCCGCAGGTTGTTGGCGTCAAGCAGCCTTATATCGGCGGGCACGCGGTCACCGGATCCCAACCGGATGATATCGCCCGGCGCTACCTTCTCGGCTTCAATCTCAACCCACTCTCCGTCGCGTCTGGTTTGGGCATGCAGAGAGAGCATCTTGCGTATGCCTTCGAGCGCACGTTCTGCTTTCCCCTCCTGTATGCATCCAATAATCGCGTTGATGACGACCACAGCGAGAATAACGCCGGTATCCACCCAGTGGTGGAGTAGAGCCGTAACCACAGCGGCAACAATAAGAATGTAGATGAGCAGGTCATGGAAGTGTTTGAAAAACTTTTTCAAAAATCCATCTTTACGCGCATCGGGCAGCCGGTTGGGGCCGTAAGCCCTAAGCCGTTCAGTGGCATCTTGATCCGAAAGCCCTTCCAGTGTTGAATTTAACTCATCGAGTATGTTGTCAGCGGTGAGAGCATGGGGATTTTCCACGCCCGGTCCGGGTTTTTCGTGTGATTTCATCGGCCGTTCCTCCGTTCGGGTAACGCAGAGTTTCCTTTTCCTTTAGTGATCAATCTTATCTGAAAAGGAAAGACTTTAACACCTAATTTCAATCATTCTTTTGGATCCTGTAGTGCAATCACTTGCGATATTTTCCGGCATTCAAATGGCGGTCCATCCATTGATAAATCAATTCGCGCGTGAAAGGGGTGGTTGTGTGGCCGTCCCCATGCAGAAATTGGCACAGATGGGATTCCTTTTCATAAAGTCGGTAAACCGCAAAGAGCCGATGCATCATCGCCGACATGACATCCGTGCGGCGTTTACGGTCGTTGGCCGGACTGACAATCATGACCGGTCGGGGCGCGATCAGACTGGTGAGTTCATGTTTCTCGAAGGGCAGCCCTTTCCCCAATATTTCGCGCAATGTCGGGAGGGCATCGTAGATTTTTGGCGCGAACAAGAGGTAATTGGACGCCAGGGGGATGATCCCGCAACTGATTGCGGCGCAGGATACGCGCTCGTCGAACGCCGTCAGGTAATGCGTGCTCCTACCGCCCAAAGAGTGGCCCATGGCGCCGATTTTTTTTCGATCGACCTCCGGCATCTGCTCCAGCACATCCAGCGCCCTTTTCTGGTCCCAGATGTTCTTGCCCTGGATTGTCCGGTTGGGAAAACGCTTGTAAAAAGGCGCGGTGTCCAGCGGACGGCAGCCGGGAAAGACCCTTTCCCCCATGGTGATCGTGTCGGGCGCCAGCGTAACATAACCGCGTTTGGCCAATTCTTCGGGATAGGAGCGGTCTTTCTTCATCGAGAATATCCCCTCTTTGCCGTGCGGTGATGTGCCATGCA
>JAGYMJ010000401.1 GCA_018400625.1 Planctomycetota bacterium | reverse complement strand
CCGCCGCCACTTTGGGGTCTATAAAATGCGCGACTCCCTTGAGAAGCGATTGGGGCTCCAAGCGCGAATCGGCGTCCATGCAGACCACTATATCCCGTGTGGAGTTCTGGATCCCAAGGTTAAGCGCCTCGGCCTTTCCCCGGTTCACCTCCCTGTCGATCACTTTCACCTGAGCGTTGCGGTAATATCCGGCCCATCTGGAAGCTCGCAGGAACGTATCGTCGCTGGATGCGTCATTTATAACGATAATCTCCAGATCGGGGTAATCCATCTCGAGAAGGGACTGAATGGCCGATTCGATGTTCGGGCCTTCATTATATGCAGGGACCAGCACACTTACAGAGGCTGTAAAATCCTTTCCCTCCATCTTCTCATCAAAAATAAAAGATTCGTAGTGCTGATTGAACGACGCCCAGAGCAGCAAAAGATAGCGAACGATCAAAAGAATGAGAAAAAGAAACAAAACGGTGCTGGTGACATTAACGAACATCGAAGAAATGTCACGGATATGGAAAAGCAAAGCGAAATAAACCACTACGGTCCACCCACCCAGCACAATGCCGAGTGAAAGCACGAGCAAAGAGTATAACGTATCTCTGAGTTTTATTCTCCCCACAGCAGTCGAAACTCCCACCGGTCGCCCGGTTTTAATGGAGACATGTGCAGCCGAAGGCGCTCACCGTCGAGGAAGTAATCCCTGATCTCCCCCCCCCCGGACAGCCTTTCCACCTGTAAACTGTCAGCGTGCACGGGTAACCATACGTCCAGCGCGAGATCCTCTATGCGCTCCTGACCCGAATGAAATATCTTGAAATGGAGCAAGTTTTTTCCCCTTTCAATTGTTTCAAGCCCCACATTATCCCGTTTTAACCACCAATCCATCATCTCTCTGCAGTTGACCACCCATGCTCCGCGCGAATCCACACGGGAAATCAAGTCCCTCAAAACTCCGATGTATTTGGAAGTGGCCATAATGTGCGAATGAAAATTCAAGATATAAAGGCCTTCGCGGTCGAATATAAAGTCCATATCCCCGGCAGCGGATTCAAGGACCTCCTTGGGCGTCGGATCATCGAGCATGGTAATCAATTTGACATCGTCTCTGTTAAGCATGGTAAACTGAACCAACGGATTCCCGTCAATATATTTAATGAGCGGCTGAGCCCGGTCGGGAGAATTGTTGGCAAAAAGATATTTGTATCCCTGGTTGACGGCCTCCCTGAGCGTATAGAAATCGTAGGCCTCTTCAGGTGGGCGAAATCCGATCGGATCCTTTCCGGCAACCTCCTTTATCCGTTCGCTGACATAGGCGAGGCGTTTTGCCTGTAGAGCCGGCGGCTGCCCCGGAAAAACGTCGTGATTGTCGCCATGAACCGCTACCTCAAAACCGGCATGCAGTGCTATCTCTTCACTTCCTTCCGACAGATCGCCGCGCTGATCATCTTTTGAAAGCTGCCGGATAAAATCCATGTGCATCGCCGCCGGAGAGGTCAATATAAAATATGTAATCGATTCCAGCTCCTCCAGAGCATGAACCCGGCGTATATTTGCAAACTGTTCCTCCACATCCATAGAAAATATAATCGAGTTAATGTAAGGGAAGGGCCATGGAGCTATTTCGACGGTCGGAAGCCCCTGAAACCATTTTAACGCGTTCAAGATCAGACGGTGAAATGTTTCTCCGGATTCGATATCCCCGCCCATGCTGTCCAGGGTAAATCCCAGCCAGAGAAATTTTCCGTCGCCATAATCGCCCTGAGTTATCGCTGCGTCACCGATCGCCTCCTTCCCCATACCGGTCAAACTGCCCTCAGACAGCCAGAAGGCGACTGATTGCCCGGAGGGAGGCAGTCCAACGCCGTATTCGGCCTCCACCGGCAGGTGCTGCAGCCGCGGAATGCCGGCATTTAAGGCCGACGGCCTGTCAAGAACCACCGACCTGTTGCTTCCCTCGATCCGCGGCAATGTGCTGTAATCCAGTGCAAGCTTTTGGGCAAGCGTATTTTCACTGTCGGAATCCCTTAGCCCCGATCCGGTCCGGCCGGTCAGTATGACGAAATTGCCGCCACGCATGAACTCCAGAACCGTATCGCGTCCGCGCGCAGTAAGACGCGGCACTTCGGGCAAAATAAGAAGCTCATAGCTCCCCAGCTGCCCGCCTTCGAGTGCCCGATCATCCAATATCTTGGCGTCAATATCCAATCCACTGAGATAGTGTTTCCACAGCGAAGGCCTTCGGCTCAGGCGATCGCGCTCATCCGGGTCGGTGACCTTTTGAACGGTCGAATCATCGAAAATTATAGCCGTGCGCAACGCACCGGCGGCCGAAACGTTGGCGGGACCGTTAAGCGACAGAGAAAAAAACAGAAAAAACGCCCAAAATGTTTTTTTTCCTGCCGC
>JAGYMJ010000400.1 GCA_018400625.1 Planctomycetota bacterium | reverse complement strand
ACGGCAGGATGGCTACGTGGTTCACTGAATATCTACCCAAAATCAACCTGGTTCACTGAGGACTTACTGCTGCACAAGGTACGGTGGGATGCCACATAGCTGACTGAAGATTTACCTTTAAATGTCAAGAATAGCCGGCTATTTTTGACGCAGCAGATTGCTGTAATCCAGGTTGGATTTTTCTAAAAAAGGCTGAATGTCCTGGATGAATCTTCTGGCATCCCGGGTATAGCCGGCGGTAGGCTTGATACCTTTTATCTTGTCTTTCCAATAAGAATTGAAGGCCAACATATAGAGTTCACGAACATATTTGGCCAGCATAGAGGCCAGCGCAACGGGCACAGCATGGCCGTCGGCTTTCGGCTTAAAGGCCACCCACATCTTTCTGTGAGCGTCCGCTATCAGATATACGGAAGCTGCATTATCTTCGCGCAGGATATCACATGAACATTGCGGAAAGGCATCTTTAAGCAGCCTGCGGTAACGCAGCCGGCCGCCATGCCTGTCAACGAGAACGAAGCCATCAGTATGATGACATCTTCGCCAAAAATACTGCAGCAAAAATCCACATTTTTGCCAGAGCAGCAGGGATTTATTGCGCGTACAGGCGACCACCCGGTTAAATTCTACGGGCAGAACAGGAATCGAGACTATCCCATCAACGGAAACATTCCCTCCGTCTAAAGAGGCTTTCAGAGTTCCGGCCTTGCTTTCTATTGACGCCCTATTTGTAGAGCTCGGGAGCCTGAGCTCACCGGCATCAGCAAACCATGGAGAGATGGTTTGGGGCTTCTGCGGGCAGGTGCTCCGCAAGAAATCATCGACAGTCTCCGGGGACTCGCCCAGACATCTCGAGAAAGACAGTATAGTTTCTTCAAGGTGTTTGAGACCTTTGCTGCGCGAGTAGGCTTTTTTGCTGTCGGCAACGACAAGTCTTCCATCAAGCGATTGCAGGGAATCAGAAATTGTGTCGGAAAGAACATCCCACAGGAAACCCTCGGAAGGCCTTTCAGATGCAGTAAAAAACGTCCCCGCAACGACAAGGGGACCAATAAGCGGCCCATATCCGGCCTCATCTATTCCGGCCCATAGATACATAAGATTTCTCACATTTCATCATTGTTAGGGCGAATCTGTTTTTAAGATAAAGTTATTTTCTCTCTTCATTTGAACCATTGTAAAAAATAGTTGAGAATAATACAAACTTCCACGGAAGCAAAAATCCTTTAACCAGCACCAATCTTTGCGGTTTAATTACCAAACATGACTTTACAGGTAATAATATTAGTCATCGTCTCGGCACTCCTTCATGCGGGTTGGAACCTGCTTGCCAAGCATCAACGCAGCCAGATATCCTTTTTCAGCCGGATGCTGCTGATAGTACTTCTGGTTGGATTGGGGCCGGGTATCATCAGTGAGATTTATTCGCGCTCTATACCGCCGCTTTCGTGGTTATGCATGATAGGGTCCGCCGTCTGCCTTTCAATCTACATGTACGGGCTCGGCAAAGCTTACGGCCGTTCGGATTTCACTATTGTTTATCCTGTAGTTCGCGGTTTACCGGTGCTGCTGACCGGCCTGTTCGATGTGCTTCGGGCGCATCTTCCCACCTTTGCAGGCTGGATCGGCATGCTGTGTGTCGTCTCGGGCTGCATGCTTGCTCCGCAGAAATCATTCAAAAAGGTAAGGATGCGACGATATCTCAACTCCGGGGTTTTCTGGATGCTTCTCTCAGCGCTGGGCTCCGTAGGATACAGTGTGCTGGATAAGATAGCGCAAGAGAATGTAACAGCGGGCGCGGGCAGCGCATTTCGCTATTCATATTTCCTTTACGCCCTCTGGTGCGTGGCCTACCGGCTGCTTATCGGTCTGCAGAAAGTTACTGACGAAGAAAGAGGGAGGGACCCGGGCTGGAAGTTCCCGGCTCTTGCCGCCTTCTGCACCTACCTGTCTTACAGTTTAATTTTATGGGCTTATCAGATGGTGGAGAAGGTGAGTTATGTGGTTGCTTTCCGGCAGTTAAGCATTATTTTCGGGGTTGTAGCGGCTTTTTTGATCTTTAAAGAACGCGGGCTTTCTACGCGGCTGACGGCCGCTTTTTTACTGGCCGGTGGACTTGTTATTATATCTTTTTGGGGATAAAAAAATCCCTCATGCGTTGAAGAACACATGAGGGATTTAAGTTTTTAAGCCGAGTATCCGTCAGTTCGGCTGATATTAATCCTGTATTACAGTTTAGAAATTAACATTCATACCTAAAAGGTATCCTGTATCGCCGTCGATGATATCATTATCTCCTTCATCATCGCCGCCGATCTCAGCAAAGGCGCTGACATTATTGGTGAAGTGGTGCGTAGCGTTAACATACCAGCGGCTGAAGCTATCGATATCATCATCTTTTGCATCTGTATAGCCCCAACCTACGCCGACGATTGTATCGTCTATCATTGCCAACGGGGCAATAAGCGCCAGGTTAACGGACTGTCCTCTGTTGACTTCGGTCAGATCAAAGCGACCTTCCGTCGTCTCATCATCTGCCAAATCTGCAAGACGTTCAATCAGGTCCCTTTTAACATCGTTTATGCTGTAATCGGCTGCAAGCTTGACCGCACCCACTTGAGGAATTTCCGGCAACGCGTAAGCAACCCTTACGCCATAGGTCTGCATGTATTCACTTTTACCTATAGTATCCTCACCAACATCAAAGTCAAGATCGTCATCATCCATATTAATATGAACGGGTTTTATGTACTGATAAAGCAGGCCGAGTTCAATACCGTCGAGATCGGCAGGTATAAATTCAAAGGCATCGGTACGGGTGTGGAGGAACAGATCGAGAACTTCATTTTCGAAATCGGTGGATATGACCGCCGTCACATAATCGGTAGGTATATCGACCCTTAAGCTTTGATCGCCACCATCGGCAAACAAAGCGGTGTTGCCCTCGTATCGCCTTTCAAACTCGTAAGCGCCGAGCCCGCGGGGAATTCTGCGACGTCGTCCGGCGAGATTGACGTCATAGTCCAGATCGAGGTTATAGGGTGACTGGACTGCGAATAAGGAAGAACCCCAGTACAAGCTTCCGGCATAAATTACGGCATGCCCGATGTCGAGTCCGACATAGGCTTCATAATTGCCTCCTTCAACGCGATCGTCCTCAACCCAGTCGGTATCAACCCAGTCGGTATTAAGATAACCAAATCCGGTCAGGTCGAGCCCAAGATACTCACCGAGTTCCTGGGAGACTCCCACGCCCACGTCAAGGTCTTCATGCGCCAGGTCATAGGCGCTGCGTGAGCCAACATCTCTTCCTTCCTCCAGGAGCAGTCTTACGGTGTAATTGATATCGAGGTCAAGCCTGACATCATCGTCTTCATGCAAAGTAGCGGCGTTAACCGGCAAAGAAACGCCCAATAATGCACATACGGCAATTTTCAATATTTTACTCTTCATTCTCATATTCTTTCTCCTCATCGTTCGAGTTTCACTTAACAACCAAATTCTTACAGCCACTTAAATACGACTTTCTCAAATTAACTCAAGGCTCATTACTTCATAAATCAGAGCGTACAGAAAAGTTTATACAAAATGACTTTACATTCTTGAAGTCGGCATTTCGATTATCTTTTCATAAGCACCTCCATTAGTTTAACAAGAGTTGGGCCGTTAATAAAAAGACAGAAAATAAGCCACAAGCAACGGTAAATATTCAGTGAACCCCGTTGCTTCATCACCACCGTGCCCTGTGTCGGTGGAATAATGATTCAGAGCGACGTATCGATTTCTCACCCCGTAGCCGTTTCTCCGCCCAGCCCGGCCCCTGCGGCGCTTG
>JAGYMJ010000399.1 GCA_018400625.1 Planctomycetota bacterium | reverse complement strand
TGGTCGGTGAGAGTGTGTTAAAGATACCCGAAGTGGGCGCGGTGGGGCTTGAACACCCGTTCATGGTAATCTCAGCCCTTGCTGGACGTTCATGGGTGTTCGTACCACGTTGATTCCGGCAATTTTACCACCGGGCCTGTTCCGGAATGATGTTACCCTTCCACATGCTCTTTCAGCCAATCAAGTCTCTTATAGAAGCCACCCGAACCGACCGGGCCTTCAAGCAGAGGATCGTTGGTCTCCTCCATCCACCTTACCAATTCACCGGCCAGCCCTTGCCTTACCTCCTGCCACTGGGGATCTTCAGCCAGATTATTGGCCTCCTGCGGGTCCGCTTCGAGGTCATATAGTTCATCGAAACGGTCCGGACTATTATCGAGTATATGCCGGTATTCTTGCTTTATCGATTCAGACGTGACGTTGATTTTTTGCGAACGTACCGACTCGAAATTGAAGATATATTTGTAACGTTCAGTCCTCACACATCGCATTGGATCGTAGGTGCCACCGTGATAGGTTTTTTCAGCAAAAAGTCTCTCGCGTTTATTTTCGCTGCCTTCGGTAAGATTTCTGAAAAAGCTTCGTCCCTCGATCTCATCGGACGGCGAGCCGCCAGCGGCTTCAATCAGAGTCGGCAGGACATCAATGTTACTGACGAGTCCGTCGAAACTTTGGCCGGGCTCAAAGGCTCCCGGGAAGCGCATGATCAAGAACACGCCGATACCGCGATCATAAAGGGTTGTCTTCTCCCTGGTCAAATCCAGGCCGTGGTCCGTGGTGAAGACCATGATCGTATTATCGGCAAGCCCGCGTTCATCCAGTAAATCCAGAACATGCCCCAGCCCTTCATCGAGACGATTCACCTCACCCTGAATAGCGGCGTATTCCTCACGCACCGCCTTACTGTCACCAAAGATGGAGAACTCCGGTATAGTGACTCCGAGTTCGTCGAAAGGCTCGATACCGTCGGTCAGATACGGCGTATGGGTCTCTTTGGTTCCGATCTGGAGGTAAAAAGGTTTATCCATTTCGGTGCGCTTGTCGAGTATTGCCGGAACTTTAGTATCGAGCGAACCGGCCCTGACCCCCTGGCTGGGTTCGAGGATATCGAAACCTATGCCGTCAAAGTAGCTGCCGGGGCATAAGGAGCCCGCCACTTCGTGGGCGAGTCCGAGCAGCATCGTCTCGTAGCCCAGATTTTTGAAATGCTGTGCGGCATGAGTGACGTCGGGATCGAACCGGAAGGCATCGGACAAGGCACCGGCCTGTCCATACATTCCTGCGGAGTGCGGTGATCTGCCGCTGAAAAGCCCGGCCCTTGACGGGCAGCAGCCCGGCGAGGTGCAGAAGGAATTTTCGAACAAGACCCCTTCACCGGCAAGCCGCTCGGCATTGGGTGTTTTAACAGTAGAAATACCGTAAGGACTTATATGCCGTCCGGTATCATGGCTTACAAACACGACTATGTTCGGACGTTGTGCTTTACTCATAGTGACTCCGATCGAAAAAAAGTTTTCATCGCTTATCAAACGGCTGTATATAGTCAGTGAACCACGTTTCTGCAGGGGTAAGTATTCAAAGTATTCGGTGTTCCGGTGTTCCGGTATGTTATTGGCGAAACTTGCCGGATTGACTTAAACATCATTGTTTTTGCAGAGTACACTGCTTATGTTTTTTGAGCCAGTCGATCTTCTCATAGAAACGGGGGGAAGCGACCGGACCGTCCAGGATCGGATCGCCGGTATCCTTCATCCATTGAGCTAATTCTTCAGCAAGATTCTGTCTTACATCCTCCCATTGAGGATCTTTGGCGCCACCGTAATAGCACGGGCCGAACAGATCACCATTATAACCCGTTAAATTTTCCGTCCCAAAAGGTCTTCCCATATCATCATACAGTTCGCTGAAACTTCGGCTTAAATTTTGCATCTCTCCCGGATCCTTTTTAAGATCATACAGTTCGTCGAACCTTTTACCGCAAAAATTAAAGATATATTTGCAGCGTTCTGTCCGCACACATCTTTTCGGAGCGTAAGATGTATGAAAGGTCTGTTCGGCGAAAATGCGCTCACGCTCCCCTCCGCTCTGTCCCCTCAACAGCGGGAAAAGGCTGCGTCCTTCAATCTCTTCCGAAGGCGAAGCGCCGGCGGCCTCCAAAAGAGTGGGCAGCACATCGACATTGCTGACAAGTGTTGGGTAACGCCGTGCGGGCTCGAAGAAACCGGGATAACGCATGATGAGAAAAACCCCCAGGCCGCGGTCGTAGAGATTCATTTGTTCACCCGGCATCCGCACCCCGTGGTCTGTGGTGAAAACCAGCAATGTTTTCTCGGTCAGTCCGCGCTCATCCAATACATTCAGAACATGCCCCAGCCCCTCATCCAAACGAGCTGCCGCCTCCTGCAAAGCCGCAGAGTTTCCACGAGGAACGGCCGGTTTTTTCCCAGCAGAAGACGCCCCCTGGTTCCTCAGCAAGCCAGCACGCATCTCCTGCGTACAGATCTGAAGATAAAACGGTTTTTGCGGTTCCTTACGGGCATCCAGGACTGCAGGCATTTCCGTGTTCAGGTCATTGGCCGGGAGGCGTCGTGATTCCGGAGCTCGCGTATCGAAACCTGCACCGTCATAATACGCGTCCGGACAGTCCGGTCCCGCAATCTCGTTCGCCTCCCCCAGCAGCATCGTCTCATAGCCTAAACCTTTGAAATGATGCGCGGCGTGCGCAGCCTCGGGGGAGAGCCGAAACCCGGCCCAGGCGCTCGTCTTCCCAAGCATGCCGACAGAATGAGGATATCGGCCGGTGAAGAGAGCTGCACGTGAAGGTCCGGCCACCGGCGAGGTACAGAAAGAATTTTCAAACAAAACCCCTTCCCCGGCGAGCCGTTCGGCAGAGGGAGTATGAACGGTCGAAATTCCATAAGGACGAATATATCTTCCAGTATTGCTACTCACCAACACGACAACATTCGGACGTTGTCCGCCAATCATTGCTTTTCTCCTGTTTTAATTTTAAGCCCATTGAAAAGTGTAAATCCCTTATGAACCCACGATGCAAGTCAATCAGTTATGATATCCGATTCACTGATTGTACCGTCAGATATATAAGATTCAGTCGGCCGGAATAAATGATTATTCGTCAAACGGATATTTTTACTGCCTTTCCACAGGGCAGCCAAAGCACCGATTTTTTTGGGGATATGACAACCAGTGACGGCGATGTTCTGTGAACTGTTGATAACGACCAGCGATTCCGTTTCTTCTTCATAAGATGCTCTCAAGCCGGACAGTCTGGAATCCCTGCCGTCCTTGATATACACGGCAGGGCGATAGTCGGCTGACCTGCAGGAGAGGTTAATGTTTTCCATAACCAGGCCATCCACATGCCGGCAAAAGAAACCATACGCCGGGAGCATTCCGAACTGGTCGTGATTGTTAAATCTCTGGGCTAACTTTCTCCCAAAAACGTTCTCGTCATGCCGGGGCAATTCTCCTATTTCCTGATCCACCAGATGTTGAATACCTCCCCCTTCAAAGGATATCCGGATGTTACTCAACGTCACATTTCTGAGCGGGGAAGAGGGCATCCCCAGAATAGCGCAGCCGATGCTGTCCGTGCCTGTTGCCTGAATATTGCTGAAGACGATATTGGATAGACCTCCCTTGGGTTCATGGCCCGGGCGTTCAGCCTGCTGGATCCAGAGGGCACAATTCACCCTCTCCATAACGATATTGGATACCGACACATTGTTCAATCGGCATCCCTCGGTCATCCTCAGAGCCACACCCACTTTATTGGCATTATACATTACACAGTTGCTGATGCTGATATTTTCAAAAACATCCGAGCTCCACATCACAACAGTCTGGCAATTGGAGCTCAGAACACAATTAGTTGTGGTAATGTTCTTGCAAGCCCCACGAAAGACGAGAGCGTCATCGCTGCTATTGATATCACAATCGGAGATGCGGACATTTTCACAATTGTAGATATTGACACCATCACTATTAGGATTGCCCCGCTTTTTATTGGCCCGCATCTTTTCGTTCATTGTCCTGTTATCCAGGCTGATGCCGGAGATACGGGCATTCCGGCACTCCCGCAAACACACGCACCAGAAACCGGATCTCTTCAGTGTGACGTCTTTCAACGCCACATGCCGGCACTCGGTGATAAGAACATTCAGGGGCCGTATCCCCCGCCATTCCGTACGTTGAGCCTTCCTCAACTCCTCTTCCGTATCAAACTCGCTTTCATCGACCAAATTTTGCAGGAAGGCCTCTAAATTGCCATCGATGATCCCCTGTCCGGTAATAGATATATTTTCCAGCCCTTCGCCGTAGATAAGGCTTCTGCGCCACTGCTTCGGCCGGGTTGGATAATCGTTGACATCCTTGCTTCCCAGCAGCACAGCACCCGGCTGCAGATGCAGGGAAACATGACTTTTCAGGAAGAGGGTGCCCGAAATGAACGTTCCTGCCGGAAAAAGGACGCTTCCGCCGCCGTTCCCGGCACAGTCGTCAATAGCCTTCTGGATGGATTGGGTGTTGACAGTTTCTCCATCACTAACGGCGCCGTAATCGATGATATTGTACAATGAGCTTCGCATAGAATCAGTTTCTAAAGGATTCAAAATAGTACCTCCGTGCATTGATCATAAAAGAACTTGAAAAACTTCCCGCTTCATGGCATAAAACAGTTCATAAAAAAGGATGCAAATATTCAGTGAACCCCGTTGCCTCATCACCACCGTGCCCTGTGCCGG
>JAGYMJ010000398.1 GCA_018400625.1 Planctomycetota bacterium | reverse complement strand
CTACGGGGACAACCCACGCAAACACACGGTGATCGTCCAGCCGGCGGAGTTGCTCACCGTGGACATCACCGCCGACGCCCCGGGACAGTGGGCGTTCCATTGCCATCTGCTCTATCACATGGAGGCCGGCATGTTCCGCACCGTCGCCGTGGTCCGCTCGCTGGAAGGAGCCCCGATCAATGTCAAGTCTTAATCCCAGCCCCCGGAATATGGTCATACTTGCGATCCTGCTGGTGTTTGCTGTCCCTTCATGGGCTCAGGATAAGTCAGACGTGCCGATGCACGGCGAATCGGCCGCGCAGCATGACGAATCCGCGCCCCGGGCGCCGGAGATCGAACCGGCGATCCCCGCAGGCATGACACTGGAGGAGGTCTTTGACTTTGCCGAGTCACCGCCGCCCAGCGACTTCCCCGAACCGTTACCCGATGACAGGGTCTACGCATTCACGCTGTTCGAGCAGCTGGAGTATCGTGTCGCAAACGACGATGAGACGGCCGATCACCTCGGATGGGAGGCCCAGGGCTGGATCGGCGGCGACTTCAACAAGTTCTGGTGGAAGAACGAGGGCGAGGCGGTCTTCGACGGTCCGGATGAGGGGGAAACGGAAACTGACCTGCTTTATTCCCGTCTGATCACGCCGTTCTGGGACTTTCAGGTCGGGGTGCAATACGCCAGCGAGTGGCGCAAAGACGACTACGAAGACCGGTGGTCAGGCGTGATGGCGCTGCAGGGCCTGGCCCCCTACAAGTTCGAGCTTGAAAACTCGCTCTACATCTCCGAGGACGGTGATGTCACTCTCGAGATCGAAGCAGAGTACGACCTGCGCATCACCCAGCGCCTCGTGCTTCAGCCGCGGATTGAAACGGGATTTGCCTTTCAGGATGTTCCCGAACGTAACCTCGGCGCGGGCATGACCGACGTCAGGCTTGACCTGCGCCTGCGTTATGAGATCAGGCGCGAGTTTGCTCCCTACTTTGGCATACGCTCACAGTTTCTCATTGGAGAAACCGACAATATCGCAGAGGCCAGCGGGGAGGATTCAGAACAGCTCTTTTTCCTGGCAGGCCTTCACTTTGCCTTCTAGTGTCCATTGGCGCCAAGCACGGGCGTGTTTACTGGTCAACGAATCCATTTACTGATTGTGATGGGACCGAGGCGGTCAAGATGGTAGCATAACATCCATGGAGAGCGACGAGGAATAGCGCGCCGCTTCGCTCCGGGCCATCCCTCGCGCCTCATGCATGACGTTGAAGCTGTAGAAAAGTCTTAATTACCTCAAAATATTGATAATTTCCTTTGGATATGTGCTATATTGCGCTTAACAATGTTAGTAATGGATTGACGCACGGCACGTTATAGGGAGTATTCATATGGTCAGGGTAAGTTTATTTCTATACATTTCAGTAAACAGCTTCTCTCAGGTATTTTTGAATATACTCTTGATTATCTGATCGATGTGGCATCTGTTCTGTATTGTACATAATATGAAAAAATTCAGCGTTATGGGTCTGGATTTGCATCAACATCGGAGAAAAACAGCAGAACCCGCTCAAATAATCAGGCTGGAATCATACTTCAGAAGGGACGCAAGGTTATGGTAGGCTGAGCTTGAAAATATAATGGCAACTGATACAGAAGGAATTGAAAATGGACAAACAGGTACTTGAAGAAGCTTTTAAATTCCACGGACATATCTGCTGGGCCAGTGCCGCCGGTGTGCGGGCCGGCCTCGCCGCTCTGCGGCAATTGGGTGTCAGACGTACCGGTACATCGGGAGAATTGCACTGTGTCCTGGAAATCGGTGAGAACCACGGTGCTCAGTGTTTTGCCGATGGTGTGCAATACGCTACGGGATGTACACTGGGCAAGGGCAATATTGAAAAGGCAGGTTGGGGCAAACTGGCTCTTACATTGATAGATAAAAAAAATGAAAAGGCCGTCCGCGTTTCTTACAAACCGGGCCGTCACAAAGCAATCGCCGAATCCGCTTTCATGACCAAACGTGGCCAGGGAATACCGCCGACTGATATACCCGAAAAAGAAGCCATGGAAATGGCTGTTATTGTATGGGATGCGCCGGAAGACGAGGTGCTGATAATCGGTCCGGTTCATCCACATGCATGGGGCGATGATTTCGGTGAAATCATGGGACTGATTCCCTGTGACAACTGCGGGGAGCTGGTATCCAGGGTTTACCTGCGCGTCGTGGGTAAAAGTCACATGTGTATTCCATGCTCAGGATATGAGCGATGAACTGGAAACAGAAGGATAAGATCCTGCAATTTGAAGACCTCTTTAAAAAGGGATAGGGGATTCAAATGATCATTCCGGCAATGGCAGGGGCGATCACCTTCGTATTCACGACCCTGCTGACAATCGCGGGCGTGGGTGCGGCCTTCATCCTGATCCCCGTGTTCATCGCTTTGGGAATCGCTGTTCACGAGGCAATGGCGACGGCGCTTTTGTTAAACTCCATCGCCATGGTCTTCGCATCCTTCCACTTCATCAGGAACAAGCTGGTTATGTGGAAGGTGGCCGTGCCGATCCTGATCGTGGCGACAGCGCTCGCGCCGCTCGGGGCCTTTGTAAGCGTGGGCCTGAACCGTAATATGTTGCTTTGGATGTTCGTGGCCTTTTTGCTCTTCGCCTCCTGCATGATGCTCTTTTACAAGCCCAGGCCGAAAGATGAGGAAAGCTCCAGGGCCAGGCAACTGATTTCAGGGGTGTCGATCGGGGCGTTTGCGGGATTTTTAGGCGGTCTTTTGGGCGTGGGAGGCGGCAATTTCATCGTTCCCGTCCTGGTCTGGCTTGGATACCATCCCAAGAAGGCATCGGCGACCACCTCTTTCATCGTCATATTCTCTTCATTGTCGGGGTTCCTGGGTCACGTGAGCATTGGCAGTATAAACGCTCCCTTACTGGGCCTTACGGCGACAGGTTCGGCCCTGGGGGCGCTTGTGGGCGCCTGGCTGATGACCGAAAAACTGAAACAAAGGCAGGTGAAACTCGTCATAGGCATCGTTCTGCTGGTCATCGCCGCCAAAATGGCCTGGGGGCTTCTGACATAACAAAGGATCTTCATGCCGTCAGTTTTTTTGATTGTTGACGGCCGTCGTGACATGCAGTCCCTGCTGCAATGGCGATTGTTGAACGCGTAGCGATGTGCACTGCGTATCAGCCAAACAAACGCCTAAACACAGACGGAGGCTAAAAACCTCGCCCGCTGATCAGGCCCACCATTATGCGTTCAGGAGAGAATGTGATGAACGCAGCCAAACGGCCCATTACCACTTATCAGCTTCCGCGTTTGTTGAGGCCTTGCTTGAGGAAGCAAATGCTCAATCCAGAATAAACAGTAAGATAGAATTGTCGAAGTTGAAGAAACGTATTGCCGAAGATATGGGAGTCAGCAGTCATACCTTATCAGGTGGAGGCAGGTCTGAGAATGTGTCACATGCCGGAGCTGCTCTCTGTTATGTTTGTATGTATTATTCAGGACATGGGGGGCCGGGTACTTGCCGAAGATATTGATATGAGTTCCCATGCTGTTTATGCGGCTTCTTCTCACGTGGAACGGGGCGGGGGATTTGATCGAGAAGCCCTGGAAAGATGATGCCGATAAATATATTGTATAAATTGTCCCCTGTCTCACCTATCTCATTGGCCCGGGCCTGCATAAACATCGGAGAAAATGGCAGTAACTAATCAAATAATCAGGTGGCTATCAAGGTATGCAAGACGTAAACTGAGTCTGAAAGTATAATCTACAACTGAAGCTGGAATAGAATTTCTGGTCATGTTTTAAAAATAGAAGCTGTCGGAGAACGGTGATACTTACAAAAGGAGTTTTTCTACACACACGTTTTGCGATGAAACGGCCTCTTCAACAAGTCTGTTTTTGCCCGATTTTATCCCTTGATAATAGTACCAATAGTGATACTATATGGCCATGACAAAGATCGATGACCTGATATTGATATTGAAACGTAGTCCGAAGGATGTTCGGTTTTCGGACTTGTGCCGCATATGTGATCATTATTTCGGTGAACCACGTCAGCAAAAAGGCAGTCATCGAATTTATAAAACGCCCTGGCAAGGAGACCCAAGGATAAATATCCAGAATCACAAAGGCAAGGCCAGGGCATATCAGGTCAAGCAGGTGCTTTTGGCTATTGAAAAATTGGAGGTAAGCCATGGCCACAAAAAATGATAAATATAC
>JAGYMJ010000397.1 GCA_018400625.1 Planctomycetota bacterium | reverse complement strand
AAAAGCAAGAAAATTACAAATAAAATATTAACTCCCAATTCTCTTCATCATTTCAGAGATCAAAAATGCCGCATGACCCTGAAGAAATTCATCGACAACTTGAGACGCAGATACTGACCAAAGTTAATCAGCCGGGGCAATATGTTGGAAACGAACCGGGCACGATCCGCAAAGAACATGATGCCGTCGATGTGTCGGCAGCGCTTTGCTTTCCGGATACTTACTCAATAGGGATGTCCCATCTCGGCTGCCAAATCCTTTACGACATCGTCAACGAAAAATCATGGGCACTGGCCGAACGCGCTTATGCGCCCTGGCCGGATATGCAGGCGGAGATGAGAGGTCATGATATTCCGCTTTTCTCTGTTGAAAGTTTCACCCCCCTGACGGAATTCGATCTGGTGGGATTTACGCTCCAGTCGGAGATGCTTTACTCGAATATTCTTATGATGCTTGACCTTGCCCATATACCGCTTTTTGGTTCAGAGCGCGATGAAACGCATCCGATAATCATCGCCGGAGGCCCGGGCGCGCTTGCCCCGGAGCCGTTAGGTGATTTTATTGACGTCTTCTTTATCGGTGACGGCGAAGAATCATTCCCTGAATTCCTCGGTATGTTCAAAGACCTTAAAAGGAAAGGTCTTGCACGCCATGAGATTTTACTCGAAGCCGCAAGGCATATTGCCGGTTTATACGTCCCAAAGTTCTACTATCCGGCATATCGCCAGGAAGACGGGCTTTTAGAGTCGATCAAACCGGTTGTCGACGGTGTTCCGCAGGTCATTGAGCGCCGTGTCGTTAAAGATCTTGATTCAGCGCCTTTTCCCACCAATCCGATTGTTCCACTGGTCGATACTACCCATGAGCGGATAAATATCGAGATAATGAGGGGGTGTGGGCGGGGATGCCGGTTTTGTCATGCCGGCATGACCAACAGGCCGCAGCGTTATAAAAAGCCGGATACTGTTTTGAAACAGGCTAAGGAAAGCTACACGAATACGGGCTATGACGAGATAGCGTTGACTTCATTGTCCTCGAGCGATTATCCGTTTATGGAGGAACTGTTGAAAAAATTGACGGACTATTTTACCCCGCTCAGCGTGAGCATTTCGCTGCCGAGCCTGAGGGTCTCCGACCAGATAGGGGATTTAGTGGGTTCGCTCAATGCCGTACGCAAATCGGGACTCACCATAGCGCCGGAAGCGGCTTCCGAGCGTCTGCGCGATCTGATACGGAAGGATATAACCAATAAGGACCTTTTCGACGGCACGGCCGCTGCGGCGTGCGCCGGCTGGCGGCTGGTAAAATTGTATTTTATGATCGGTCTTCCCGGCGAGACAAAGGATGATATCGCTGCCATCGGCAATTTGTGTCAGCAAGTGATCAGTCATGCCAATAAAGCTTCCGGCAAAAAGAGCATGAAGCTCAATGTCACCATTTCCCCCTTTGTTCCCAAACCGCATACGCCCCTGCAATGGGAAGCAATGGAGTCGTTGGAAGGGATACGGGAAAAATGGGAAGAGATTCGGCTGACCGGCGGCAGAAACTTACGTTACAAACTCCATACCCCCGAGCAGTCAATCGTTGAAGCCGCATTGGCAAGAGGTGACCGACGTATGGGGGCGGTCTTGCTGGAAGCCTACAGGGCCGGAGCCGGGTTCGACGCCTGGAATGATATGTTTGACTTCGCCATTTGGGAAACGGTTTTTTCTCATCACGGTATAGACATCGCGAATAATGATCAAAATGATCCCAACAGCCCGTCTCGTCAGCGTTCGCTCGACGAAACCCTGCCTTGGGATCACATAGGCTGTGGCGTCGATAAATCATTCATGAGGAAGGAAAGAAACCGCGCTTTTAACGTGAAATAAAATAAAAAATTTATCTTTTAATGGCTTATCCCGCACCCTGGGCAGAAACGCGGCGGGCGAGGCCGGGCGTTGTCCAAGTGTAAATATCCAGTGAGCCCCGTCAACCCATTTCCATCCTGCCCTGTGCCTGCCTGTGC
>JAGYMJ010000396.1 GCA_018400625.1 Planctomycetota bacterium | reverse complement strand
CGCAGACAGGCACAGGGCACGGTGGTGATGAAATAACGGGGTTTACTGAATACTTACTGACATACGATATTAAGGAAAATGAACTGATCATTTCATGAAAAATGTTTTTTTCACTTTTACAATCAGGTAAAATATGGCGCTAGTAGTCCAAAAATTCGGAGGCTCTTCTGTGGCCGACCCGGCTAAGCTTAAGAATGCCGCACAACGTGCGGTGGACGAGTTCAAAGCCGGCAATAATGTCGTGGTTGTCGTTAGTGCAATGGGGGACAAAACAGATGAATTTATCGATCTGGCAAGTCAACTGCATGCCGATCCGGCCCCTCGCGAGATGGATATGCTGATGGCGGTCGGCGAACAGATGTCGATCGCTTTAATGGCTATTGCAATACACTCTTTAGGTTACGACGCGATCAGCTTAACCGGCGCACAAGCCGGTGTCTATACCGACAATGTATCGAGCAAGGCCAAAATTAAACAAATAGATACTCAAAGATTACATAAAGAACTCGAAAAAGGCCAAATAGTTATAGTGGCCGGTTTTCAGGGGGTTGACGCCGAAGATAATATCACGACGCTTGGCCGGGGAGGGTCGGATACTACGGCAATTGCGCTTTCGGCCGCACTTAATGCCGACAGATGTGACATCTTTACCGATGTCGATGGTATCTATACAACCGACCCCCGTCTGGTGGCCAATGCGCAGCGTATTGAAAAAATAGATTATGATGAGATGCTCGAACTCGCCAGTTTGGGCGCAAGAGTTATGCAATCACGTTCAGTTGAAATAGCAAAAAGATTTTCTGTTCCGTTCAGGGTGCGTCCCAGCGGAAACAATTCGGAGGGCACATTAGTGACTAATACTGAAGAACTCGAGCAGGTCGATGTTCGTGGAGTCGCGCTTGAAGAGAATGAAGCAAAGATTACGATCCGGGACGTGCCCGACACCCCCGGGGCGGCGGCTAAGATATTTAACGCCATAGCAAAAGCACATGTCAATGTCGACGTTATCGTCCAAAACGTCAGCGCTGAAGGCATCACCGACCTGAGCTTCACCGTCTTGCAAAATGACCTTTCCGCTGCACAAAAGGCGTTGAATCCCGTCATCGAAAATCTTGGGTGCGGAAAATTAGATATAGATGAAAATGTTGCAAAAATCAGCATTGTCGGAGTCGGGATGAAAAATCATACCGGTGTTGCCGAAGCAATGTTCAGAGCCCTTGCCGATAACAAAGTCAATATCGGTATGATAAGCACATCCGAAATAAGGATTTCTATTGTTATTGAAGCTGAACAGGGCAAAACAGCTCTGCAAGCAGTTCACGAAGCCTTTGGACTGCACAACGCCCGGTAATGCTTCGCTTTTATCGTGAGTTTGCACTGGCTCAATGACCCTAAGTTTTCAGTCAACCCTGTTGTTTCCGGGGATACCACCAGCGTACTTTTTCCCGGTGGGGAAATATTTGCCGGTTGCGTCCTGAGACTAAAGGGGGTTAGGCGGCTTTGTAGTGCAAAAATATCGTCCCATTGGAACAGGTCCAGTGGGAACAGAGGCGGGTTACTGAACACATACATTCTATGTTTTGGGTGCAGAGAGGCGAGTATATGAAGAGATTGCTGAATAAAAAGACAACCTTTACTGAACTATGCAGGTGTTTTGTACTCCCCGTGCTGCTCACATCATTTACACTATTACCCGCAATCTCCGCCGAACAGCAGCAACGTCGGGGAGCGTGGGTTGATGAAGTCGTAGCAGAGGTCGAAGAGTCAGCCTCTACGGCTCTGCGCCGACTGGCCACGGAAGACCTGCATGTTTATGCGAGTGACATCACGGACCCGGACCTTTATGAACAGATTCAGGACAATGAAGACCTGCACTATGAACAGCAGGTAGGGCAGTCATGTGAACTGGCGTTCAATCCCTCGGGGCCGGTTTTTGAAGGTACCGGTGAACTGAACCCTTTTGCCTTACCGTCGATGAGAGAGGCCATGAATTGGCTGGTTAACCGAAAGCATATCGCCGAAGAGATATATAACGGTATGGCCCAACCTCGGTGGTTAACCATCAGCAGCGCCTTCCCTGATTATGCTCGCATGGTCAAAAAAGCAAGAATGCTTGAGCAGTATTATTCGCATGATCCGCAAAAAGCCGAATCGGTAATTACCGAAGAAATGAAAAAACTGGGGGCCGAAAAAGTCAATGACCTCTGGCACTATGAGAATGAGCCTGTAGAAATCAGATTGCTTATCCGCACGGAGGATCAGCGACGCGAAATTGGGGATTATGTGGCGACCTTGCTGGAAAATATTGGTTTCGAAGTCATGCGGGATTACCGTTCAGCATCCGATGCATCCCCCGTCTGGAGCAGCGCCAACCCGGCCGACGGGCGTTTCCATATATACACCGGCGCCTGGATTTCTACCGTCATTCAACGTGATCAAGCAGGTAATTTCAATTTTTATTATACCCCTCGCGGACTCGGCTCGCCACTCTGGCAGGCCTATGAACCTTCTGAAGAATTTGACGGGATATCCGACCGGCTCGGACGCCGCGATTTCGGGTCCATGCAAGAACGTAAAGAACTTTTTGAAAGAGCGTTGGAACTTTCTTTGCAGGACTCCGTTCGTATTTGGCTGGTTGAGCCTTTGAGCATCTCCCCGCGTCGAAAAGAAGTAAGTATTGCCGCCGACCTCTCCGGTGGCATTTCCGGTGCATATCTCTGGCCATATTCACTGCGTATTGGGCAGGAAATTGGGGGCAGAGCGCGTATAGGCATGGCGGACCTTCTGGCGGAACCCTGGAACCCGCTCGACGGAAGCAACTGGATATTTGATATGATGTTCACCCGATCCACCAGCGACTACGGCACGATCGTTGATCCATATACCGGCTTATATTGGCCACAGCGCATTGAAAAAGGAGAGGTGGTCGTTCAGGAAGGACTGCCGGTTCAAAAAACGCATGACTGGGTATCATTGGATTTCAGCGAAGAAATCCAGGTCCCCGAGGATGCATGGATAGATTGGGACGCCGAAAAACAAAAATTTATCACCGCAGGTGAGAAACATCCCGATGGATTGACCGCCCGCCGCAAAAGTGTCGCCTACTATTCCGATAATATATTTGACACTCAATGGCATGACGGAAGCCGTTTTTCCGTTGCCGATGTTATACTCGCTATGATACTCGTCTTCGACCGCGCCGACGAAGAAAGTGCTCTTTTTGATGAGTCGCAGGTGCCATCATTCATACCTTTCCAACGCAATTTCCGTGGTGTGCGGATCAAAAGTGAATCTCCCCTCATTATCGAGACTTATAGCGAAAGTTACAGCCTGGATGCCGAAAACAACGTTTCTACGTGGTATCCCAACTACGCACACGGTCCCGGAGCATGGCATACTTTAGGAATAGGGATACTTGCAGAAAAAGCGGAAGAACTGGCATTTTCCAACCATAAATCCGACCGTCTTGAAATAGAATGGCTCAATATGGTTTCAGGGCCGAGTATGGAAATTCTTGAAAAAAAATTGCAGGAAGCGGCCGACAAATCCTATATCCCTTTCAAAAACACTTTAGGCGAATTTATTGATAGTGAGCAGGCGGCTGAACGCTGGAAAAATCTGCAGCAATGGTATGAAAATAAAGGACACTTCTGGGTGGGGGTTGGCCCATTCTACCTCGAACGGGTTTATCCTGTAGAAAAAAATGTACATCTGAAAAGGTTTGAAAATTATCCCGACCCGGCGGATAAATGGGAACGATATGAAGAACCTTTGATCCCTGATGTGGATATCACCGGCCCAAAGAGCCTCCGACCGGGAACGGAAGCGGAATTTACCGTCGATATAACGTATCAGGGCCGGCCCTATCAACGGGAGCATATTAATGAAATCTCATTTCTCTGGTATGATTCAGGTGACAATGTTGTCCTTAAAGGCAATGCTGACCTGGTTCAAGAGGGCAAAGGAAAAATAAAGTTTTCACAAGAAGATACGGAAGGTCTGTCTTTTGGCCCAAATAGCCTCGAAATCGCCGTGGTATCAAACCTGGTGAGCTTGCCGGTCTTCGATTCTATCGAGTTTGTGGTGCGACCTTAAATACTTTCGGTAATAAAACATGGAAGCTCTAAACATAGGAGTAATCGGTCTGAGAAAAGGGATGCAGCATGTGCAAAATTTTAATGCATCTCCTGACGCCAATACTATTGCTGTTTGCGATTCCAACGCCGAAAAACTCAAACAGGTATCGTCTGAATATCCCGATGCGTTGGCATGCACCGATTACAAAGAAATGCTGGGAATGGCCGATCTGGACGCCGTGGCCGTAGCCCTTCCCAACCATCTCCATGCTCCGGTAACCATTGATTTTCTGCGTGCCGGCAAACATGTTCTCTGCGAGAAACCGATGGCCATGAACGCGGTTGAAGCTGAATCGATGAAGACTGAAGCCGAGAAAAACGGACTCACCCTGATGCTTCATTTCAATATGCGTTTCATGTCTATCGGTGCCACCTTGAAACCGCTTGTTGATCGGGGCCGGTTTGGTAATATATATCATGTGAACACAACCTATACCCGGCGGAACGGCTATCCCCATCCGGGCTCCTGGTTCGGGAAAAAAGAGGAGAGCGGTGGTGGGCCGTTGATCGATCTCGGAGTGCACAGGCTCGACTTAGGGCTGTGGCTGATGGGCTATCCGCGCCCCGTATCAGTTTCAGGCGCCAACTATGCATGCCTTGCCGAAAAAAAACTGGCAGGTGTCGATTTCGATTGTGAGGATTTTTCGGCCGCTTTCATCCGATTTGAAAACGGCGCTTCGCTTTATCTGGCCTCAAGTTGGGACGCTCACCAGGAAACCGCCGCCGAGGTTACGATGAAGATGTACGGAACCGATGCCGCAGCTTTTGAACATAATATGAATCTGACCGTATGCTCAAGCATCGGGGGGGAAGAAGAACCCGATATAGAACATCTGACCCCGAAAGAATCCGAAGAAACACCGCAGCAGCATTTCATCAACTCAATTCACAACCGCACCACCCCCGGCCCCTCGGCGGAACACGGCGTAATAATAATGCGTATAATCGATGCAATATATGAATCGGCCCGGACAGGCAGAGAAGTATGTTTCAGCGAAGAAGAAGGCGAGGATAAAAACTCAGTAAAACACGTCTAATTTTTGCCTGAATAAGGCCGGGCAGGGCGCATTAACTACGCTCTATAAGTTCGAGACTTAGCACTTGATCTTCATTCCACCGGCACACGGCACGGTAGGGATGCTGGGTGGTTCACTGAGGACTTTTCAACCTCCACTATTGGTCATTTTATCAAAAAAAAACAATTGCGCAAATGAATGCGCCCTTTTTGACATTTTTTTCAGGCGTTCTTGCTCACCTCACCGGCCAAACCGTGCGTGCGGTTTGTCCAGCTACTTTGTCTGAATCTGAACTTCTCCATCGCCCGGGACCCTGCCGGACATGTTCCCGTCAAGCGGGAAAATGACCAGAGTGTCGGCATCGGGGGCCCCAAGGCGCACGGGAGGCTCGAAATCGCTCTCGTAGCGGACCGTATCCGAGATGCGGAGTTGGGCGATGGTGCCGTTCAGCGGGCCGATGCTGATTGTTTCATCGGCCGGGCGCCGGTGAAACACATCATACCCGCCGACCCGGCCCGGCCATGCGCGGGCGACTGCGGTGCCGGGCCGGATACCGTCGGGTTCAAATTCCCGGCCGTTGATGTAAACGTTAAAGTGGCCCTCGTTACCCGGCTGACCGTCCTCGATCCGCCAGACGGCGGCCACGTGGTACCACTTGCCGGCGTTAAACAAAAATTCACCCGTAAATCCCGTATCGGAATCTCTGCCGTGCGCCCAGAGGTTCACGTGGGCGAATTCCTCCGTGCGCAGGAAACCGCGACGATAATGGATGTCCTGCGAGCCGGCGCGCAGGAAATATAAATCGGTGTAGCCGGGGGCGGTGGGCAATTCGGCCGAAGACCAGTTGGGACGGAACCAGAACTCCACCGTACCCTCCGGGCCCGGG
>JAGYMJ010000395.1 GCA_018400625.1 Planctomycetota bacterium | reverse complement strand
CGGCGGAGTTTAGGGCGTTGGCGCCTCGTAGTGCTTAATCATCATCCCACCGCAACAATTCCGGTGGTAACAGACGTGGTTCACTGAATACTTACCGATTTTTTCAATCTGTTTTTTTATCCAACACATCAATTTATGAATGAACGTTCGCCGGATAAACAGCCGAGGCATGTTGCAATTATTATGGATGGTAATGGTCGGTGGGCGCGTCAACGTAATATCTCCCGATCCCAGGGGCATATGGAAGGCGCTGAAACTGCAAGGGCTACAATCACTCATTGTGCTCGGTCGGATATTCGATATTTGACACTGTATGCTTTTAGCACCGAAAATTGGGAACGACCACGCCCTGAGGTTGATTTTTTGATGCTCCAGCTCGCAAAATATCTTGAAGAAAACAAACAGGAAATGAGGGACAAGGGGATAAAATATCGTTCTATTGGGCGGATAGAAGGCCTGCCTTCAAATGTGTACGATGCCGTAGAAGAAACGGAAAAATACACCGAAAAAGGTGAGCGGTTGGATTTATTAATGGCGCTCAACTACGGAGCAAAAACAGAAATTACGGACGCATGTCGATCGCTTTGTGAAGCTGTATCTGAGGGGAAAATGAAATTGGAGGATATAGACCAATGCGCTTTACAAAAAAATCTTTATGCGCCCGATGTGCCGGATCCGGATCTGCTTATACGTACGGGAGGCGAGATGCGCGTCAGCAATTTTTTACTCTGGCAGATTTCATATGCAGAATTATATATTACCGATGTTTTATGGCCTGATTTTAAGGAGCACGAATTTCAAAAGGCGTTGGAAGAGTATTCACGCAGGGAGCGCCGTTTCGGACGAATAAAGGGAGAAGATGTATGAGTCCTTCGGCAAGGAAAATCTTATTGAAAGGTTTTTTTGGGGAGGAATTTGGACATCTTTCCTTTCTTCTCAGGATGATTTGCATTGATTCTTAGCTGAGCTATCTAACTTATGATACATGATACCGGAGGTTCCAATTTGACTGATCCCGTCCCCAATGAGTCCGCTTCGGTCGTGAGCCGCACAGTTAAAGGGCTGTTTCTGGCCGCAGCCATCATTGGTCTTTTGCTGCTTGATAATTATGTAAAAGCCGATTCTTTACCTCCGGGCATGAGAAGAATTTGGAGCGGCGCCAAGCTGCTTGAAAATGGTTTAGTGTTGATTGTGCCGGTTATTATTCTGATGACGATTGCTTTAACGGAATACAGTTCTGTAATGTCAAAAATAGGCGCCGGGACCTCCAGTCTTTTTCTCACTATCACCGGCGTTGTTCTATTGTTGAGTGCCTGGACGGGGTTCGCGTATCAATACGGCAGTTACGAGGCCTGTCCGGCTTTTTTGCATCAGCCTGCTTTTAATGTGATAATAATAATGTGCATTTCTATAATGGGCTTGTTTTCCTGGTATTCTTTGAAAGGCGAAATAAATCACAGTATGCTCTCTGTCGCTGCAACCGGGCTCGGGCTTATATATATTGTGCTGCCTTTCGTGTTTTTAACAGCGATAAGAGTCAGATGGGGAACCGGGACACTGTTCATGGCGCTCGCCGTCTGCAAGTTTACAGATGTCGGTGCTTACTACTCAGGGAAACTCATAGGGGGGGCTAAGATGTCACCGAAAGTAAGTCCGAATAAGACCTGGGCCGGTATGATCGGCGGTATCTGTGCCGCTGTATTTTCATCTTTGATTTTACACCATTTCTTTGCAGAAGACCTGGGGCTTTTCAGTGTTTTTGTGTTCGGGACAACAGTAGCTCTGTTGGCGATTGTGGGCGATCTCTCCGCATCGCTGTTAAAAAGAGAGGCGGGCATAAAAGATTATGGCAGTCTTGTCAAAGGATATGGCGGAGTACTTGATATGGTCGATGATGTGCTTTTCATCGGGCCTGGTGCTTATCTTTTCTTTGCCCTCACATCATCTTTGTGAGTGAAAATACAAGAGGCTTTTTTACATGCAAAAAAAAATAACTTTCCCCAATCAAGATAGCGTCGTTGAATTGTTTGGGCCAAAAGATGTTTACCTGCGACAATTAAGAGATGCTTTTGAGGTTAAGGTTATATCCAGGGGCGGTTCTTTGATCATCAAAGGCCCCAGAGAAGAAGTGGAGGCGTGTTTTGAAGTTATCTCGCAGATGCAGAAGAGGATTAAAAGCGGGAGAAGTATGCATCAGGATGTGGTGACACAACTTATTGAAGAGGCATGTACCTGCGGGGAGGAAAGGTGGAAAGAATTGAAGAATCGCGTTACTTTGGAAGGGTTTGGAGGGAATGGCGGCCCCGAGCCCAAAACAGAAGCACAAGCCCGTTATATGGAGGCCATAGCCGCCAATGATGTTGTTTTTTGCATAGGCCCGGCGGGTACGGGCAAAACATATCTCGCGGTTGCCGTTGCGCTCGATTACTTGAAGAGAGGTGAATTAAACAGGATAATCCTTTGCCGGCCCGCCGTAGAAGCCGGTGAACATCTTGGTTATTTGCCGGGTGACCTGCGAAGCAAGGTCAATCCCTATTTAAGGCCGCTTTATGATGCAATCCATGATTTCATACCCCGGGCGACTTTGGAAGAATATATTGAGAATGACCTTGTCGAAATCCTGCCGCTTGCCTTTGTTAGGGGGCGCACACTGGATGAAGCTTTTATTATACTCGATGAAGCACAAAATTGTACCATCGGCCAAATGAAGACCTTTCTCACGAGACTGGGCGCCTCGGCAAAGTTGGTTGTTACCGGGGATATAACACAAATTGACCTGCCAAGGAGTCAGAAGAGCGGGTTAGTCGATGTGCAGCACCGTCTGCTTGATATCGATGGAGTCGAGTTTGTGAGATTAACGGGTAAGGATATAGTAAGACATCGGTTGGTTAAGGAAATCGTAAGCGCATACGAGCGAAAGACCGGCAAAAAGGATGGGGGTTCCGAAAATGGTCAAGGGAAAAATAAATAACACACAAAAAAGAAAGAAACGCGGGAAAAAAACGAAAAAACACGAGAAAAAAAGGGCTTTCCCTTTGCTTGCGGCTTTCGTAGATAATTGGGGCCAGTTCTTGGGGGGGGGAATTCTCTTTGCCGGCATATGCGTACTGACGGTCATAGGAGGCCCTTCTCTCGGGTTTGTGCTGGGCCGGCCGGCCCCCGAAAATTATCGTTCACCTATCTCTTTCGAGTATTACGCACACCGTGAGACCCGCTCACTTACAGAACAAGCTCGTCATAATGCCCCCCTTGCCTTCAGGAGTAATTTGAGTCAATTTAATGCAAGTGCTGCACAAATAAAACGCGTTATAGAGACCAGGGATGTTGAAAAGGTCAGGGAAAACCTGGATTTCAGGAATGAAAAAATAGCAGATACATTATCTTTACTGAACCAGAATCAAGATGTTTTGGAACGCATTTTTGAGAATTTGAAGGAAGCCGAGATGGTTTCGCATTATGATTGGGGGGAACATGCTCCCAGAATGCCTGACTCGATTTTATGGCCGAATGGCGCGCAAGAAACAAGGAAGGTACCGGTTGATGATGTCATAATCATTAATCCTCAATGTGAAAAATTCCAACGCATACTGGAGCCGGCCTTTGCCGGTCTTGATGCAGAGCAAAGGCATATTGCGATAAGCTTTATAGCTGAAATGCTCGCCGCGCCTGCAAAGCTCGATATCGAAAGGTCTGAAAAAATTGCAGAAGAAAAAGCAGATATACCGACCGTTGTCAAAGATATTGAGAAAGGGGACCTGCTGGTTCGTAAAGGCGAGTTGGTTGGATTGGAAGCAATGCGAATGATCAGAGCGGCGCACAGCAAACACCTTTCCGAACAGCGTGGTTTTCCCTATCTCTTCAGAAGGCTTGGCGGGGGAATGCTGATATTGTTAATCTATGGCGGGGTAATTTCGCTATATACAATAAAAAACCGCACCGACCGTCGTTTGAGAGACCATGCAGTACAGTGTATAGTTCTGGTACTGCTTATTCTGGCTGTTTTTGCCATAGCGAGAGCGAGTATTTTCTATGGACTTCCCTATTACATCGTTCCTCTGTCGGCGTTAATTATGATATTCGCGCTGATCTTCGGTCAGAGATTTGCTTTTATTATTTCCGCTTTTCTGCCCGCAGCAATCGCCTTGCCTGCGGGGGATATCGGTGTTGAATACCCTGTATTTATGATCGGTGGCATGACGGCGGCCCTGATGATCGGAAGGGTCCGGACCCGGAGCCATCTCTTCCGCGTTGCCCTGCTCATTGGTGTTGCGCAGGCAGGTGTGTGTTTGGCCTTTGGGTTGCTGGCCGCGGAAAGCAACCTTGGGCCTCTTCTGCGATTCTGGGGATCGCCCCTTCTCTTCAGTACTTTTCTTGCATTCGGTAACGGACTTCTGAGCGGGGTCCTGGTCACGATTTTTCTGCCGGCCGTTGAACGCATATTTGAGGTGACGACCGATATAAGGTTGTTGGAATGGAGTGACCCCAACCAGCCGCTCCTCCAGAGGATGCTTTTGGAGGCTCCCGGTACCTATCACCACAGCATGATTGTGGGCAGTCTGGCCGCCGACGCCGCTGAAGTTGTCGGCGCCAACCCGCTTTTGACAAGGGTGAGCGCATATTTCCACGATGTAGGTAAAGTGAAAAAACCGGAGTATTTTGCCGAGAACATGCAGGAGGGGGCTAAAAACCCGCACGATGAATTGGCTCCTACCATGAGTAAACTCATCATAACCGCTCACCCTAAAGATGGTGCGGAAATGGCCACCGAGAGCGGCCTGCCGCCCGCAGTCCAAAGTGTTATATTGCAGTCACACGGCACCACTATGGCCAGTTATTTTTGGAACCGGGCGCAAAAACAGGCTTCCAAGGAGGACGCCCCGCCCGAGAAGGATGCATTCCGTTATAAATTGCCAAAACCGCAGAGTAAGGAAGCGGCTTGTGTTATGCTCGCCGATGCGGTCGAAAGTGCTACAAGGTCCCTGGAATCGCCGGGAACAGAAAAAATCAAAGAAGTTGTCCATAAAATAGTGCTTGACAGGCTGCACGACGGTCAGCTCGATCACTCGGACTTGACTATCCCTGACCTCAGCAGGCTTCAACAGGCGCTAATAAGGGGGCTTACAGCTTTATTTCACAAAAGAGTCAAGTATCCGGATCAAGAAGAAAATGGAAAAAAATAGGGGAAATATTGTTGAGATTTCTATAGCGAATCGACAAAAAGTACTGGAATTTAATGCGCAGGGATTAACCGCCGTCCTTCAGAATACTTTTTGTACAAATAGAATACAGAAAGGAGAATTAAGCGTGGCTGTCGTTAATGACGACGAAATAAAAGAGGTCAACACACGTTTTCTTGAACGTAAAAACTCCACGGATGTGATCGCATTTACGTATGATAAAGATGCACGTAGAATGTCAATCGACGGCGAAATCGTAATCAATGCGCAAGAAGCGGCGAGGAATTCAGAAACACTCTACCATAATGCTGAAGCTGAACTGTTTCTCTATGCGGTTCATGGGGCTCTGCACCTGCTTGGCTGGGATGATGATACGGCAAAAGCAAGGGATGAGATGAATCTATACGCCGTGAAGATACTCGCCGAGCATGGAGTTGAAATAGACGATACTGCACTGTTGTTGGGAGAATAAATCTTGTTATCAGGCATAGCTGTTGTGATTATATGGAGCATCGTGTTTGTTGTTGCGATGGCCGAAACCTCTCTGAATTTTGCTTCTCAGGCCAAACTGAAAGAAGCAATAAAGGAAGATGGCCGGCTTCGTGATAAATTTCTAAATTATTATGACCGCGCCCCCGCTGCGCGCCCTTATTGTATAGCAATAAGAGTTATAGGTATATCTTTGCTTTTCCTGTTAATTCTTCCACGCCTGCCGCATGGTTCAGGCAATAGCGGCCTCATCTATTGGGCCGCCCCGGCAATAGGCGCGGTATGTGCTGAACTCGGTGGACGCTATATGGGTAAGCGTTGGGCGACTCATTCGCTGCTGATACTGCTGCCGGTTTTGCAGCTTTTCGCATTTCTGACCCCTTTACGCAAAAAAAAATCCAACGGTACAAAGGATAAGAAAAACGTTTTCTCGAATATTCCTGAGGAGCATGTCGTTGATGCCGCTATCGAAGAGATCAGAGTAGCTATACATGATGCCGCCGAAGAAGGAGCGATACATCACGATGAACGGGAGATGATCGAAGGAGTTTTGGAGTTTGAAGATGTGGAAGTCCATGAAATAATGACGCCGCGAACAGAGATAGAATGCTTGAATGTCAATGATGACGAGGTGACGATTAAGGAAAAACTTGCAGATTTTCACCATACCAGAATCCCTGTTTATGAAGATGTTCGCGATAAAGTTATCGGAATACTCCATGTCAAAGATTTAGTGCCGGATTTGGTGAAAGAAAAAGAGGGGACATTTCAATTGCGCCGTTTAATGCAAAAACCCTTTTTTATACCGGAAACTAAGCGGGCTATGAGTCTTTTGCATGACTTCAAACAAAGGCACTTACAGATTGCCGTCATACTGGATGAATACGGTGGAGTGACCGGTATGGTTACAATGGAAGATATTATGGAACAAATTGTAGGAGAGCTTGAGGAAGGGTTTGAAGCCGAAAAAATTGAAGACCGGATCCGAATGCTCGGCGGAGGCGCTCTGGATGTTGATGCAAGATTGCATGTCGATGAAATAAATAGGCTGCTCAATGTCGATCTGCCGGAACACGAAGATTATGATACTATCGGCGGTTTTCTGATGGCTCAATTTGCCGGCGTGCCTCAAAAAGATGAACGCCTTGAATACAATAATGTCCTGCTGAAAGTTTTAAGCAGCAACGACAGAAGAGTGCATAGAGTTTTGGTGAAAAAAACAGATAATACTGAAAATTAAAAACACTCTTCATAAAGCTTTCAAAAAAAACAATTTTAATAACAATTTATAAGATTTTGATTAATAAAGCTTTGCACCGACAACATGCTTGGTTGGTTGTTTTTAAGAAGAAAGATTTGCTATCCTAAAACTATGCATAAGTCCTCAGTGAACCACGGAGCATCACCACCGTGCCCTGTGCCGGTGGAATGATGATTCTCAGCTGCAGCGGGCATAAACAATACGCTC
>JAGYMJ010000394.1 GCA_018400625.1 Planctomycetota bacterium | reverse complement strand
CCTGCTGGAAACGCCGGCCTCCTCTCCGGTAGTCCATGATTCATGTCATTGATTAAAGCAAGCCTTACAACCATCACGTAGCGAAAAAAAACAGCTCCACTGGGACAATCCCGGTTGGTAACTCAAAGGCTCTCTCTTTTCGGCCGGGTTGTCAGAGATGGTGGTATCACTTAAGCCACCAGTGGTGAATGTTGGTTTTCGATTTTTCGTAGGCGTGAGAGGCCTGTATAAGTAGCTTTGGTGGCTTCTTACCGTTCGAATCATGTACCAGAAGATTGTTGGAATAAGCTCCTGCGCCCGCTGTCCGCATCTGAAGATATCTGCCCTCGTCCCAGTGAATGGCGTCAGGCGAGCTGTAGAGCACCAGATGCCCCTTTACTGCATCTTCTCCCCTGCTGCCGCTGCGTCCGTGCAGGACGTAGCCGCCCCGGAATGCGGCGATCTGCGGGTTGCGAATCTGTTTGGCAAAAAAGGCTCTTCCGACCCCGTCCCATTTATAACCATCATCCCGGCTGACAGCATATTCGAGGTGTTTCTCGTCGGTCTGATTATAGACATAGGCGATCAGTGCGCCGTCGGGCAGGATGGCCAGTGCGCCGTAGCCGCGTTCCATGAATTCGAACGGCAGCACGCTGCGGCGCGAAAAGGTGCGGCCTTGATCGGTGCTGACATACAGCGAATAATGATGCTCCGGCAGGTTGCCGTACCATTTGATGCTGCTGTCGTTCGCCAGCTCCAGAGCGTAGATGACGCCCTGGTGATACAGCACGTCCCATATCCTTCCGGGTTCGTCGCCAACCGGAAGGGGATCGCTCCATGTTTCGCCGCCGTCCGTACTGTGCAGACGTGTCGGCACGTCGAGCGGCTGCCAGGTGAAATTCCTTTCCGCAATGTTCGCGCACTCGAGGTTGAAAAGCAGCAGACTGCCGTCATCGCAGCGTACGGCCTTTTCACACATGACCGACCGGCCACGGGCGGACGCGTAAATCTGCTTTGAGTAATCAAGGGGACGCGGATCGCTCCAGGTACGGCCGGTGTCTTCAGAACGTTTGTATTCCATCCAGCCGTCGCCGGTATGACCCTTGTTGACGTCGGAGCAGTTCGGGTAGAATGCCAGTATCTTCCCGGGCGCGTATTCCACAAGCGCATGTCCTAGATGGCCGCTGCGACCGTTTCTTGCGTGGTTGACAAAAATTATTCCATCATTAGGGGGGTGAGGCGGTTCGGTATCGAAGCACAGGTCTTCCTTTGTGTTTTTCATCGGCTTTTTTCCATATGAAAAGGATATAAATTATGCAGGGGAAAATATTCTCAGAACTAAATCATGTGAAAATGCCTTCCAGGCAATTTGACTGGATATTTTCGCACACCTAAAAATTAATTATTTGCTGAACCACATATACTTATAAATGAGGATTAATTTTACTTTTACTCAAATTTACTTCAATTGCTATCTATTGTCAAATGGAAGGAAGAAAATAATAGGGATGTTCCAAGCGGACATCTCCCCATCAACGTCCGGCCGTGCGCGCCGTGGCATCGGGGGTAAACCGTGCGGGTGACCGCTGCCGGCGCCGGTGCCTGTCAGGATCACAGCGAAGCCTTCACGCCGTCTCAGAGAACCGACGTAAGCGACCGGCAGCGGGGGGGGCTCCCGATCCCAGCGCTCCGCACTGAAACGGGACTATGCGCATTGGGAATTTATCGTCGCACGCTGCACAGCCGGGCGCTGGGAGCGGTTGGAACTCGTTGGAAATAATGTCATGGAGAGACGGTCTAATCCCCTAACCCGGCATCCGACCAGAGCCTGGAAATATGAGCGGGATAATTTTCATACCACACGCCAAATTCTCCGGCCGTTTGGGGCATTCCAAACAGGTAGCCCTGTGCTATATCACAGCCGGTATCGGCCAGGAATTTAAGCGTTTCTGTCTTCTCCACACCTTCCGGTGCCACCTTCTTTCCCTGGTGATGCGCGAGATCGGTTGCAATCTCCACCACCCGGGCCGAACCTTTCTTTGAGTTTAAGGTTTGTACAAACGACTTGTCTATCTTAATAATATCGGCAGGCAAATCTATCATATAATTCAAGGAGGTGTAACCGGTACCAAAATCGTCGATGGAAATGACGATTCCCTTCTCCCTTAACGTATTCAGAACCCCTGAAATATATTCAATATCCCACATAAGTGCCCTTTCCGTGACCTCCAGTTCAAGCATTTCTTCTTTAATATTGAACAATTCCAGATAGCGCTCGATCATGTCGGGAAAGTCAGGTTGCAACAGGTTATATCTTGATATGTTGACGGAAACCGGCACTTCTAAGCCC
>JAGYMJ010000393.1 GCA_018400625.1 Planctomycetota bacterium | reverse complement strand
GGGTCTGCCAGAGACCTTTGCTCAGTATACGGTCTGTGATTTCACGTGTATAATAGCCTGAAAAGCAGTTAGAAACAAATGCGAACATGAATAATTAATGTGTTTTCTATTATTCAGTTCTGTCGAACTAATTCTTTTTTGTAAAAAAAGAAAGAAAAAAACATCGAGGATCCGCGGCGTCCGCTTTGCTTTCGCAATGCACTTATACGAAGCGTTACCGGCATTAGCAGTACGAAGTGGGACTTCATTGGTGTGGCAGGCCACCATTTTCCCGGAATGGTCGCACCAAACACCTGGGGGATCACAAAGCGGCCCGGGCCAGAGTGAAGACGTAAACCGACCGGCATCCCGCCTGTTTCAGGACTTTCGCGCATTCATTAGCCGTCGCGCCGGTGGTGAGAACATCATCGACAAGCATAATTGTCTGAGGAACCGTCTCCGTATTCATCTCGAAGGCTCCTTTCACATTCTCAATACGCTGCCGTGCTGCAAGGCTTGCTTGCGGGATGGTGTACCTCTTCCTTTTTAAAGTTTTCGGGAGAAAATCTTTTTTTAGTATCCGGGCGATGGCTTTTGCGATCAATTCTGATTGATTATATCCTCTTTGATGTTTTTTTCTCCTATGCAGCGGCACCGCCGTAATGGCCTCGCAGTCCCTAAAATCCGAAGGGAACCAGGAAAGATCGAAAGATTTTTTCACCATTTTTTTACCTAAATGATACTGATCTGAATACTTAAAAGATTTGACAATATCACCGGCAGGTCCATGGTAGGGGAATATCGCTCGGGCCCTGTCAAAGCGGGGCGCCTGGATGCGACATTTCAGGCAAGTTTTCGGGGCACTGTCCGCGGTGTTTTTTGAAAAGGGCCGCCCACAAACTTGACATAAGGGGTGGGTTATAACCGTTGAACGCAGCCTGGCCATGCAACGGGAACACAAAATTCTGTCCCCCTCGTCATCCAAAGGCTTTCTGCAGCAATAGCAATGAGGGGGGAAAAAGCAGTCAACCAAAGACAAAAGAAGCGCCTTCATCACGATTCCTCTTCCAGTTCGTTAACGAGCTCCTGGGGCAGGTTGAAGTTTGAATAGACGTTGCTCACGTCTTCGTGATCTTCAAGCTCTTCCAGCAGGGCCAGTATCTGTTTTCCCTGCTTGTAATCGAGGTCAGCATAACTTTGGGGGACTTCAGTTATCTCTGAGGACTCAAACTCCAAACCGTTTTCTTTGAGGGATTGGCCGACGGCATGCAAATCCCCGGGCGCGCATGTCAGTTCATATGAACCCCCGGCTTTTTGGAAATCCTCGGCGCCGGCTTCGACGGTGATATCAAAAACTTCTTCCTCTTCCCGATCATCAAGGTTAAGAATAATGAGCCCTTTCGTCTCAAAATTCCACGACACACATCCCTGGGCTCCCAGGTTTCCGCCATGTGCACTGAAAATTTTACGCACATCCGCCCCCGTCCTGTTCCGGTTGTCCGTGAGAGTATCCACTATAACCGCTGCTCCACCGGCGCCGTATCCTTCATAACGAAGAGTTTCAATCTGAACCCCATCCAATTCCCCGACACCTTTGAGGATTGCCCGCTCAATATTATCTTTGGGCATATTGGCTTCTTTGGCTTTATCGATAGCCTGCTGCAGCTCGATATTGTGTTCAGGGTCTTTTCCCCCCTGGCGGGCGGAAGTCATGAGCAGTTTAGAAATTTTGCTGAACAACTTCCCCTTTTTTTTGTCTTCCCGTTCCTTCTTATGCTTTATGCCCGCCCAATGCGAATGTCCTGCCATATGATGGTCTCCTGCAATCAACAATAAATGAATGACAACCTAAAACTCTTATCCTTTATTTTTCATTAAAAGTATAAAAAATATCCCGCAGCCCGTCAAGCAAATCCGGTATGTCATAATGCGCCGAGACTTCCGGTAGGATAAGAGGCTCAGATATTTCGTTTCTATTCAAACTCTCATGCCTAAAAGCCTCTTCCCATGTATCAGGTTTCTGCGGCAGGCCCAGCAGCCGGCTTAACTTTTCCCCGCCCCGCTCATCATCTCCTCTCCTGGAATTGCGCATGCTCTTCCACGCATCCCGATTCAGGTCGATAATCGAACGTGCGTCGGGGAACTCGCTCATTATCCAATCGTGAACCTGGCTGCCGGTTTCAAAGAAACCATCGGTAAAAGGTCCAAATTGTATGGGGGTAATCATTAAGAATTAACCAATTGGCCCAGTTCTTTGAGCATTGAAGGTATATCAAGATCATTGGGGCATTTTTCAATACAAGCACCGCACTCATCACAGACTTCATAGCTGTTTTCATCCGGTATTTTAGCCAGTACTTGCTTCGTATGTTCATCAAGTCCAAAAACTTTCCATTTTCGGTATGCGGCCAGATGCTTGGGAATATTAACTCCTTGCGGGCATGGCATGCAGTATTTACAGGCGGTGCAGAATTTGTCACCGAGTTCCCGGCGAAGACGGTCCAGCCCTTCGCACATGGTTTCAAACTCAGTAGAACCGGCAGGATCGAAATTTTTCACCGTTTCGACATTCTGCTCCAACTGTTCGAAAGTGTTCATACCCGAGCAGGCCGTGCTGACATTCGGGTTGGACAGGACGAATTTTAACGCCATCTCGGTCGTGGGCACATCCATCTGCAATGCCTCTTTAAGCTTATCTGACTCGCATGAGAGCACTCCCCCGGCCACAGGGCACATGGCGACCACGCCGATACCGAGTTCGCCGGCGCGGGCAATGACCGGCTCGTAAGAACGGTTAATCAGGTTATAGGGAACGGTTATTGAATCGAAAAGGCCCGTTTCGATACATTTAATGAAGTTCTCAGGTTTATCGTGGCCTGTAAAGCCAATATACTGGATCAGCCCCTCATCTTTGGCCCGGCGGATGGCATCCAGCACCCCGCCGCGTTTGAGAAGATGGGGGATTTTTGCCCAGGAGAACCAGCCTACCTGAAAAAACTTGAAGTGCGAAAGCCCCAGTATATCGAGCTGGCGCTCGATCTCCTTGCGAAAGCTATAGGCCGTCTTGTCGGGCCCCATGCCCTCCTTGCCCGAGACAATAATTTTGTCGGTATGGCCATGCAAACCGGGTGCGGTTTTATGCTGACATGTTCCTTTAATATAGTGGCGTGTCGTTTCAAAGTAATTGATGCCGTAATCTATAGCTTGAGCTATCAGATTTGTATTCAGCTCCTGGTCTTCACTCAATCGCATGCATCCGAAGGACAGGGCGGACACACTCAGGCCCGTTTTGCCCATCGGACGGTATCGCATTGTATCGTCCTTCTGAAGCAAGGTTTGGGAATTTGCAGGTGATATAACGCTCATTGCTTCCTCCTTAAAAAAATTAGTGGTTTATGACATTTCACAATTGCTATTCAACGGTTTCATTTAGTCCGGAAGGGCATGGGGCATAACGGGAGGGTAAGGGACGCCCGAAATGAGATGTCCACCGTCTGAGAAACCTTCCGGTCGGTCTTTTAATTCTTCTACCAGGCGCCGACGCCATATATCTACACGCTTCTGCCATTCAGGTTGATCAATAAGATTGTGACATTCGTTGGGGTCTTCAGCCAGGTTAAAGAACTGCTCTGCTCCCTCCTTAACGTACCATATAAACTTTTCGCGACCGTCGGTGAGCCCGTGGTGCAGCGGAGAGTGTTCTATATGCAGGTATTCACGCCACTGCGGTTCTTCGCCCCGCATCAGCGGAAACAGGCTCCGGCCTTCCACAGTCTCCGGGATATCGACTTCCGCCATATCCAGCAGAGTCGGCATGATATCTTCCAGCGCTGCAGGTTGTTCCAGTACGGATTCTTCGTCCAGTCCAAACCTTTCCGGAGCGCGGAACATAAGTGGAATACAAGCGGAAGGTTCATAAGGTCTTTTTTTATGCCACATGTAATGGTCTCCGAGCATCTCTCCGTGATCGCTGGTAAAAACCACTATAGTGTTGTTCCCTGTCATTTTATCGATCCCCTGCACGGGATTAAGGATGCGCCGAATCTGGTCGTCTATATGGTTGATCAGCCCGTAATAAGCGGCGCGACAAGAACGCAAAGCTTCGCCGGTAAGGTTTACCTGATTGGAAGAGACATTCAGGCCTTTTCCACCGTTGGGCGGGGGCGATTCCCAATCGCCTGTTACCGGTTCCGGCAAATCCATCCTCAGGTAGCGCTCCATATAAAAGGCCGGCGGCGCCAGCGGCGGATGGGGAGCGAGGTAGGAGACGGTAAGAAAAAAAGGACATGACGGATCGCGATCTTTGAGAAACTCCAGTGCCATGTCGGTGGTCCAGGTGGTGGTATGCAGCGATTCATCCAGGTGCCAGGGTCGGGCGGTCCAATCGTTATGCATGACTCCATGGCCGAAATAGTCCGCTTCGGGCGCTCTGCGCCGCAGGAATTTTTCATAATCACCTTCTTCCCCCAATCGGGGGCTGCCCTTGATAACCTTATGGTCATATCCATAACGTTTTTGGCGCGGATGCTGATGCATATTGCGCCCGACAATGAACGTATGGTAACCCGATTCTTTCAGCGCCTGGGGCAGTGTTACCGGCGCATCCCACTCAACGCTGTCCTTATAGCCTACCATGCCGTGAGTCGAAGGGAATTGACCGGAAAGCAATGACCGTCTTGCTGCGATACAGGTGGGGCAGGTCGAATACATGTTGGAGAACCGCACCCCATTCCCGGCGATAGTGTCCATGTTGGGCGTCAAAAGAACGGGATGCCCGGCGATGCTCAAACAATCGCCGCGCTGCTGGTCGGTCATAATAAGTAAAATGTTCGGACGATTCCGTGTGTTGTTTTTTTTATTTGCCGTCATCAAATGACCCCAATAATGTAGATTATAGGATTTTTAATGTATTATAATAATTTAAGCTTTAATACACAAACAATTGTACCCTTGATGTTGAGCTCTGTTGTAGTATATAATTTCTAAACCGGACAAGACGGAAAATTTTTTTGCTTAAAAAGTGAGGAAAAAAATGGAAAAAAGACCGAATATATTGCTGATAGTGACGGAACAACATCGGGGTAACTGCCTGGGCTGCGAGGGACATCCCGTATTGCAGACACCCAACATGGACGAAATTTTTGCAAGCGGGGCCCGATTTTCGCGTTTTTATTCCGATTGCCCGATCTGCATGCCGGCGCGCCGTACAATACTTTCGGGCCAATACCCCGCCACGCATGGCCTGGTGTCCAACGCCGGCGGGGTGGAATGGGAACCCGAGGCGACTTTGCCGCAAGTTCTCAGAGACCAGGGCTATCAGACACGTTGGATTGGACGCAGCATGCATCAGTTCCCTAAAAGGGCACGTTTTGGCTATGAAGAGGTAGAAAACGCCGGCTCCAGTCCGGATTCCGAATACGGGGAGTGGCTTAAAGCCAACGCACCGAATGACTGCGGCGGCTGGTTCGGTGCGGGTGTCATGCATAATGACTGGACCGCCCGCCCCTGGCCGCTTCCGGAATACCTGCATCAAACCAATTGGACCGTTCAGCGGGCACTGGATTTCCTCAGGCGCCGGGATCCAACCTGTCCTTTTTTTCTGACGCTTTCTTTTATTGCCGCGCATCCGCCCTTGCAGCCGCCGGAAGTCTATTTCAACCGCTACATCCGTACCGGCGTCCCCGATCCTGTCATCGGCGACTGGGCCGAACCGCCTGAATCGCCCACGGGAGTGGCAGGGAAACATGTTAACCTGAGCGGTGAAGCGCTGCTGAATGCCCGCGCGGGATATTATGGGCTGATCAATCACCTTGACGACCAACTGCGCCGTATCCTTAATCCCATTATCGGGCTGAGACAGGGGCAGGACACGGTTGTGTGCCTCACCAGCGATCATGGTGAGATGCTGGGGGATCATTACAGGTGGGCGAAAAGTCTGCCGTACGAGGGCTCCGCACGCGTTCCGTTCCTGATAAGCGCCCCACAACAATTTGGATTGGGAATACGGAACGTCATCGATCAACCGGCCACTCTGGCGGACGTTATGCCGACGCTGCTCGATATGGCCGGGGCTGAAATACCGGAGAGCGTTGACGGCCAAAGTCTCTTGCCGCTGTTTCAGAACGGAAGCGGGCTTGATCGTGAATATGTTCATATCGAACACAAAAACGGTATGCATGCATTGACCGACGGCCGTTGTAAGTACATCTGGAATGCACAAGACGGCGCAGAACAAATGTTCGATCTGAAAAGCGATCCGGATGAGCTCCATAACATAGCCGAGACCGAAACCATAAGGGTTCAGCTGCCGTTATGGCGTCAGCGGTTGATCGAACGTCTGGAAGGACGTCATGAAGGTTTCACGGACGGCAAAAAGTTGATACCCGGACGCCCCAGACAGTCTGCCTTGCCCCATGCGGGAAAGCGAACACCGTTCGAAAGAAAACGGTTTGTGAGTTGATTTTCATAAAACCGCTGGATTTCGGCGGGTGGGGATGGCATGGGCTTCACTGAATAATTCCTTGTCATTTGACGGAATATATGGATAATTGTATTATATTAATGTCTTAACCGTAGATTTTTTTGGGGTTGCGGATGTGGCGGAACAGGCAGACGCGCTAGGTTCAGGACCTAGTGGGGCTTAAACCCCATGGGAGTTCGAATCTCCCCATCCGCACCATTTTTTCACCACCGTGTCCTGTGCCGGTGGAGTGAAGATCAAACAATACGAGCCCCTCTCAGCATAAACTCCGCGGGTCATCAGTAATCGGCGCCGAAGAACGTCTGACGGCGATTTCGAGCGATCACTGTTTTCACTTCAAATGACGGAACCTCCACGACGGAATTCTCGTAAGCCGTTGCTTGGAAACCGATTACTGAACACTGATAACCGAATACGCTTATTCTGGGACTAGCAGCCTGGCCGAAAAGGTTGTAAATGGTTTG
>JAGYMJ010000392.1 GCA_018400625.1 Planctomycetota bacterium | reverse complement strand
ACCCGGCAGATGACCGACGCCGCCTACTGCCACTACTACAGCGAAGACGTCGAGCGGAGTGTCGGTGAGATCATGAGCCGCCGCAAAGGCATATGGGTGCGGTCGCTGATACCCTGGACGGGCCGGCAGCATCCGGACACACGCGCCTACGAGGCAAAGGTGAATTTCATGTGGAATGCTTATTACCTGACCGGCTATCACCGGGCCAGAGATGTCGCCCTTTGCTGGGGGGAGCAGGCGAAGGTCGAGGAGGACATGAGGCGGCGGGGGCCGATCCAGGTCGCACGCCGCGACGGTATTACGGTTTTTAAGTCCTTTATTGAGATGTATGAGGCGACCTTCGATCCCTGGTTCCTTGTCGCGGCTCTCTCACTCGGCGAAGCGACTCTTTGGGCGTATGAGAATGCTGACTGGAGCGGACACTTCTGGGTTCCGGCCGACCGCGAGTACCTGCGTTTCACCGGTTGCGAACGCTTTCAGCAATACTATATGAGCTACGCCGATCGGTGGGGCGACCCGGATATGCCGTCATGGGGAAGGTTGGGGGCACCCATGATCGAGCCGAACGCCTATGCATGGTTTCTGACCGGGGATGACTATTATCTGCGGCGAACCCTCCACTTCCCCGCTCAGGCCAATGCAGCCGTTTATGAGGCGGATACCCCTGAATATCTTTACGGTTTCAACACACAGGGCAGTTCGCATATGATCTTCTACGGGTGGTATCTCCGGCTGCTTCCAACCGCTCTCTGGGCGATGGAGAGGGCGGGCGAAAGGCCGACGCCGATAGGGAACAAGATTTATGTGCGTTCTTCGCGGGATGAGGATTTTCTTTCTCCCGTCATGGCCATGAAAAAGGAATCCGGCCAACCCCTGCCTGTACGTTTTTCCGGCGCTTCGGCCTACAGCCCCGGGGAAGCGGAAGAGACGGCCGGATATGTGATCACCGGTCCGTCCGGAGAGAAGGTCCTTTCGGGCACATGGCATGTGCGCAGAGCCCACGAGGTGGAAATTCCAGCACAAGCGCCCGGTGGTGTCTATAGAGTGCAAATTCACTATTCCAAAACCCGCGGCGTGGATGTGCCTTTATCGCCGGTCGGCACCCCGGAGGTCTTTGAACTGGAGCCCGGCCAGGCAATGCATCCGGCACGCCGGGAAAACCGCTACTGGTTCATGGTGCCTGAAAACGTGGAAAGTTTCGAGGTGAAAATACCCCTGGGAGGTGGAACGAGACGGATGACGATCAGAGGGCCGGACGGCGAGCGGGTCTGGGACATGAGCTATCACCCCAGTATCTATGACGGCAAGGACCCTGTCCGTGTGGAAATAGAGGTCGAACCTGAGCAGGCGGGGCGACTCTGGGAATTAACCCTGCCCGGTCATTCCTTAGGTTTTCAGATGGGCACCCGTATCCCGCCGGTTTATGCAGTTGACGCCACCCGCTGGTTTATGCCGGAGCCGGCGCATTAGATGCATACCTGAAATGGTAATCGGCTGCCAACCTGATGAGGGGTATCCGACAGATGCAGGCCACTTAGGAATCGCACATCGACACAAAAATGTCGATGTGAGCGGTTCTGGATATTGCCTTTGCCGGGAGCGCCGGCGTCCCCGGCAGGAGCATATACCGCGCCGACCGGCGCCCCGTTTTCAGGGCATAAGTCCCTGAAAACGTGTAGGCGCTTAAAATGTTCACACTCACAACAAATTGTTAGTGTGCACAACATTTTTTTTGTCGCTTTGCAAAAAAAGAGTTCGCTTCTTGAAAAAAACTTAGCAAAAACTTAAATCACAACATAATGGGGCCAAAATGGAACCAAGATATGCCGATACCAAAAGGGGGGAACCTGCTTCACCCGATGGAAAAGATTACGATGTTATCGTGGTCGGTGGAGGAACGGCCGGCGTCATAGCAGCCGTGCAGAGCGCATATGCCGGAGCAAAAACGCTCCTGCTTGAAAAAACCGGTATGCTCGGCGGCACAATCACCGCCGGAGGTGTCAACTTTCCCGGCCTTTTCCATGCCTGGGGCAGACAGATAATCCGCGGCTATGGATGGCGTCTGGTTAAACAATGTGTTGAAGAATGCGGCGAAACGCTTCCCGATTTTTCGACGGAACCGAAACGCCACTGGCACCATCAGATTCGAGTCAACCGTGCCGTCTACGCCATGCTTTGTGACGAACGGCTGAGAGAAGCCGGAGCAGATATCCTTTTTCATGCGATGCCCGCGGAAATATCCGCCTTAGACGATGGCTGGCATGTGGTATTCTGTTCGAAGACCGGGTTGGGAAATATAAGTACAGGTTGTCTGGTGGATTGCACGGGCGATGCAAACGCCGTGGCTCTTGCAGGCGGCAAGATTCGCCACCCGCGCGAAGAATGCCAGCCCGGCACCCAGATCTGTGTTGTCGGCGGTTATACGCCGAGTAAACTTGACCTTGATCAAATAAACCGCTCCCTTGCAGAAGCCATCGAAAACGGCGAAATTTCGCCTTACGATGTCGCGTGGAACAAAGAAAAAGCTAATCTGGCCGGATGGCTGCGCAACAGAGGAGGGAGTTTTAACCATATTACCGGTATCAATGCGCGCGACAGCCGCGAAAAAACCCGGATGGAAATAGCCGGGCGGAGTTCGGTTCTGCGTCTGTTCCGTTTCCTTCGCCGACAGCCGGGTCTGGAAAATATTCAGATCGATTATCTCGCCCCTGAATGCGGCGTCAGGGAGTCGGCTACAATCATCGGCGATGTCATGATCTCGGCACAAGATTACTGCTCCGGACGCTTTTGGAATGATGCCCTGTGCTATTCCTTCTACCCTCTTGACCTCCACTCTTCAAAAGGTAACGGACTGTACAAACATTCTCTTGACAGAGGAGTAGTACCAACGATCCCGCGTTCCGCCCTTTTACCGCAAGGGCTTTCCCATATCGCTGTGGCAGGCCGATGCGTCTCCAGCGACCGGGTAGCCAATTCGGCCCTGCGAGTGCAAGCCTCAGCCATGGCTATGGGCCAGGTCGCCGGAGCCATGGCAGCCCTGAGCATACAAAAAGGGGTCGATATGCGCGAACTCAAATTAGATGATATCAGAAGGATTCTGGAGCATCACGGGGCGATTGTACCAGCAAAAAACATATAAAGGCCTGTTACACAAACCCACCCCGGCGTGTAATTGATTTGTTTTTTACCGTCCGTTCGTTTGACAACGCTGGGCATTCGGAGATTTCAAAAATGCAAAAACCAAATATTCTGATTGTAATGACCGACCACCAGAGGGCAGATGTAACATTACCCGAACACCGATGCATAAGCCCTAATCTTGATAAACTTGCCGAAGAAGGCGTTGCATTTACCCAGGCCTATACCCCAATGGCTCATTGCTGTCCTGCCCGTGCTTCTTTTTTCAGTGGCCTTATGCCCAGCAGGCACGGCGTTTGGAATAATGTAAATAATGCCTATGCTATAAACCGTGGACCATATGACGATGTTAGAATGTTTAGCGAAGATTTACGCGATGCCGGGTATGACATGCGTTATACGGGGAAATGGCACGTTAGTGCGCTCGGCAGGCAAACTCCTGCAAGGTACGGCTGGAAAGAAATGATGCAATATGATGAAGTGCTTCTTGATCAAAGTGAAATTTGGGAAAAAGTCAGGGCTAATTCTGAAACGGAAGATGTTCAAGGGGTCAATGTCGTAGGAGCTCCTGGATATAATTTTTCAAACATTTGCAATGAAAAAGAAGATGCCAAGAGTATGGATAGAGAAACCGTTGAGATTGCCCTTGATGCTCTTGATGAAATTACTGCCAGGGATGATCCCTGGTGCCTTTATGTTGGTTTTGTTTCACCACATTCACCATATGACGCTGACAAGGAATTTTTAGACCTTTATGACCTTGATTCAATAAAATTGCCTGAAAGCTATTATGATGAAATGGAAGATAAGCCCGAATATTACCGTAAGGTAAGAAAAAATTATGAGTCACTTGGAGAAAAAGGAACGCGCGACGCAATAAGGCATTTCTGGGCTCTTTGCACCAAAATTGACCGCTGGTTTGGAATGTTGATGGAAAAGCTGGAAGAAAGCGGGGAAAAAGATAATACAGTTGTAATCTTTTGTTCGGACCATGGGGACTATTTGGGTGAGCATGGCCTTTTTCAAAAACAAGTTCCCGCCTTTCTGGGGGCTTATAAAATCCCCGTGATAATGAGCTGGCCCTCCGGCATAAGAAATCCGGGAAGAAGGGAAAGCTCACTTGTATCGCTTACAGATTTTGCCCCAACTTTTCTCGAGATAGCTTCTGAAAAAACTGACCAATATTTTTCCGGAAACAGCTTGATGCCGTTTCTAAAAAATGAAAAGCCTGAAAGCTGGAGAAGAGAAATTTGCACACAGTGCGAAGGCACTGAACAGCTTTTTACCCAGAGAATGGTCATTACCCATAAGTATAAATATGTTTATAACGGTTTTGGAAAAGATGAATTTTATGATCTGGAAAATGACCCCCATGAAATTGTCAACCAGATAAGTAATCCTGAATATAAAGATAAAATGGAAAACCTTGTTATGAAGATGTGGCTCCACGCATATCAGGAACAGGACAGACTTGGATCGGTGCAGTCCTTAAACGTCAATACCGCTCCCTTTGGGCCTAAAGAAGCCTTCAGACGGGCAAAACGCCTGGGAATAAATATTCCGAAACCATTTCCTAATCCAAATATTTCAAAATAATTTCGAAGGATAAAAAATGGGGGCGCCAAGCAAGATGGTGCAGACAAGATGGACAATCCAGCCGGTGTAAAGGCTCAGACTTGCTGACTTGCGACAATTAGTAAGTCCTCAGTAAACCACGTTGTTCCCCCACCGTGCCCTGTGCCGGTGGAATGAAGATTCAGAGCTAAGTGCCAACATTTTATATCGTCGCCGTGTCTCCGCCCTGCC
>JAGYMJ010000391.1 GCA_018400625.1 Planctomycetota bacterium | reverse complement strand
GATACGTAGCTCTGAATCTTCATTCCACCGGCACAGGGCACGGTGGTGATGAGGTAACGGGTTTCACTGAATATATACCTATTTCTTAATTTATAAATGCATTTGCGTATTTTACAAACATTTTTTCAACGGTTGTGGATTGTTGATCAGGAGCAGGACAATGGTAAAAAGAAACTTTCTTCCGTCATTTGTCAGATGGTATCCACTGCTGGTGCTTGTGCTTTTTGGTAATCTCGCACCGGTAATCGGCCAGGGTTTTATGGTCAAACCTCTGATGATCGAGACAAAGCCGCGGCCAGGTGAGACGTTAGAAATTCCTCTTGAGTTACGAAATACGGCCACAGACGGACCTCGTACCATTGATCTGCAAGTGGTCAAGCTTATGCAGTCACCGACCGGAAAGTGGCGGGCTAAAGAATTGTCAAACGGACACAAAAATGATCCATCCAACATGGCTTCGGCCCATGAATGGATAACATTAGGGCAGGAAAAAGTTCCGATTGCCCCTCTCCAGCCCGTCAAAATTATGGTGAGAATCGAAACCCCGCCAGAAGCTCAGGGAGCCTATTCTGCCGCGCTCGTGGCAGAACCTCCTTTGAGCAATGAGGGGCAGCCATTGGTCGTGCGCACACGCTTTTTGATTCCTGTAATTATCGAAATTCAAGGCCGCACGGTGCGCCAGCAGGTGAAAATGACCGACCTGGGATTGAACAACCGGCCGGACGAGGGAAGGCGGCCCGCAACAACGCTGACCACAATGCACATTGCAAATAACGGCCACACCTTTTCACGGGTTGGGGGAGAATTACGTGTGGAATTTCAACAAAGCGGTCGGTGGCGCCCCGTGGTCCGAGCGGAGTTTCGCGAACGTTCCATCATTCCGGGTGCCTCTTTTATCCTTCCTCACGGCCTCGGGCGCCGGCTGCCCTCGGGCACCTACCGACTGCGCGGTGAGCTGTATGTGGACGGGCGCCGTGTGGAACCGATGGAAAAAGTCATCGAGTTCGAGGGCGACCCGGACGTCGATACACTGGCATTCGACCGTGCACTGGAGCTGGAGCCGGGGGAAATCGAGCTGAACGTCTCCCCGGGCGCCACCCGAACCACCAGCATCTCGGTCAATAACCCGTCCGAAGACCACCTGAAGGTGCGCGCGGATGCCGTCATGCCGGAGTCGCTGAGCGGCGTGGCCATGGGGGAACTGCAGGGCGATGAGCTGTCGGCCGCCGGCTGGGTGCAGGTGCGCCCGGCCGAGTTTACCCTCCGACCCGAAGGACGACAGAACCTGCGTGTTATGAGCCGCATACCGCGGGAGGGAGTGGGGCACGCACGCTACTACGCGGAACTCGTGCTGAACGCCGTCTACGAGGACGGACAGAGCGCGGGCGAAACAACGTCTATGCTCACCGTGGTCAACAGCGAAATCGAGGCCGCCCCTGAAGTGATTTGCGAGCATCTCAGCATTGCGAATGAAGGAGGCGCAAAATATATCGTCCAGGGAAGAATAGCCAACGTCGGCAACGTCCACATCGTGCCCGGCGCCGAAGCCGAGGTGCTGGGCGAGCGCGGAAGCACCGTAGTGAGCACCCGGCTTGACGGTGAAAGTTCCGTCATGCTGCCGCTTGCAACGCGGCGTTTCGCCGGCACGGTCGATTTTGAAAACGTAAAACCCGGCAGCTATATTCTGCGCGCGCATTTCAGCGATGACGGCCGGCGGCTTGCCAACAAACAGATACTGCTCGAGGTCGATGAGGGCAAGGACGGCGAGAAGAATGTGCGGATTACCGGTGATGAGGCCGATGCGGAGCAGGACTAAATCCCGGCAAAATCGGACGTCTGGAAAAGGTGAAAAAAATGCAAAAAAAAACAGGGCAAATTATACTGACGGTAATGTTCGTAGTGGCTCTGATATCGACCTGTCGGGCTACCTATGCCAACAAAAATGAACAGGCCGAAATTAAGATCAATATAACCGTTCAGGAAATTGCCGAACTCGCTGTGATCAATGATGTTGGGTCGATGGTGGTCGATGACACCTCCTACACTTTCATGGGCAATCCGTCGTCCGATGGAGATAAATATTGCATTGAAGATGGTCAATTGGCCGTCATCGAGATGCGAAACAATTTCCATGTCGATGCGATACAAATCAGCTACGAGAATGCGCAGTTTGACTCGAAATGGCTGGGCGTGGCCAGAGGTGCCGAGACCGGACATTCGCTGGGTGTCAGGCCCGGAGGTGGGTATCTGATCGAAGACGACACCCTATCGGCTCTGTATAAAAACAACCACTACAGTTCCGACGCATTTTTTTATATAAAAGGCCCGACAATGAGCGGCAGCGGTTTTTCTCCGGGGATGCATCGCTTCGGCCTGGGGGTTAAAACACTCTGGTCCTGGACGTTCCAGGGGGAACCTGAATACGCCAGGCCGGATACCTATTCAATCACGCTGACGGCGACAATTATCCCCCAATTGTAAATGAGTGATGAACCGGATGTTTTACAGCTTACCCGATGCATTTCATTCTTCCGTTCCGGAAACACGCTCCAGAGGTGAAAAAATAATGAAAAAGAAAAAAAAGATAATGCTTATCGGGAAAAGGAGTCGAGCCCTCGCCTTTTTTTTCTTTTTTTTTGCCGCTTGCGTACGCGCCGATTTTGATGGTGAAGCCGTTCTGGATGTGATAATCAATGTGGAACCCTTTGCCGAAGTGCATCTGATCGATGATGAGGCGGATTTGATGGACAACGGAGGCAGCAGTCCGGACAGTTCCCGGAACCCCGATGTCCCGCCCGGGGCGAGGTTCATGGTCAAAGCGAACGCGCCATGCACCTTGACGGCGTCCGCCGCAAAAATCGTTCAGAAACCCCGGGGACCCTATGGCGTGGCAACCCGGGAAAGTGATGGGCGTCAGTTTACCTACACTTATGGTCTCATGAGCCGCTGGGAAGTCGATCCCGACATCTGCCTATGGCCGGATTCGGACGGGGCCATTCAGTTTACCATCGATGGTGAAGATGAAAATGGACGTCCCTGCATAGGGTTGACGCGTGTGATGGCAATGCGCGTGGTGCCCGATGCGGACGAAACGGCGCACGGTGAGATGCGGTCCCCTGGACGCCGGACCGGTGATTTGCCGCGATCTGGGATTTACACCGGCTTTTTCAACTTGACGGTGGCTCTGAAATGATAGGTGTCAGTTATCAGGGAGGTGGTGCCATGGAATAAAGACAGCCGGACAAAAACGATGCGGCGCCGTCGTTTTGTCTTCAGGCTCTAAAATGCCGCCCGGTGCCCCGGTGTTGCTTCCGTGCGAGTGCGGACCGCGGGAGCGGCGGCGGTGAGTGCAAAAGACAAGGTTCCGCGCACAAAGGAAAGTAACTTTTTAAAGGAGAGATTAAGATGAAATATGTGACATTGAAAATTGTGGTGGCGACAGCACCCGTGGCGTTCGGGCTGATGGCGACGGGTGCGATGGCGGACCAAACAGAAGGCATCAATGTGGAAATCAATGTGGACTCGTTCGCGGAAATCCACCTGATCGACGAAGTGGCCGAATGCAATGTCGATGGTACCGGGGCCAATCAGACCTGGCCGGACGGCGTGGCGGTGTTCGATATCTTTGCCAACGATGCCTATACCATCACTATGGTGCCCGATGAGGTTGTTGAGGGTATCACACACTACCAGTATCACTGGCATATTGACGGAGCTTATTACGAAGATGTAGAAGGACCGACGGGGGTCGCTTACCATGAGGATGGAAGTGGAGATCCCATTCTCTATCGGTACGGTCTCATGACCCGATGGGATGAAGAAGCCGGCGTCGGTGTGTTTGCGAGCGATGAAGACGCAGGCGGGGTGATTGAGTTCACCGTCGACGGCGAGAACGAAGATGTCCATGGTGGCAGGGACTTCTATAGCTACACCCGCCAAATGGGGTTGGATACTGTGGTTTATCCAGAGTCCACGCTGCAGCTCGAAGACGTTGATGATATGCCCAAACCGGGCACCTACGACGGGCTGGTGAATGTGACGATAGCTCTTGACTAACAACACTTTCTCTCCGAAGGAGAGGGGGCATGGTTGTCCTCTCGCCTCCGGTGAGTCTGCAAACCGGAATGATCCGTCAACGGCCGGAAAAAAGGAGGTCTTTCATGCTGCGGGAAAAAACAGGTTTCGCTGTGCTCGTTTTTATCTTTCTTTTTATTATTGCAAAATCATCTCTCCTTTACGGTCAGGCCTTTTTGGTGCGTCCGATGCGTATCGAGATCGACCCGCCGCCGAACAGCCGGGTCAATATACCGCTTGAACTGCGCAACACTATGGGCGATCGGGCACGGGCCCTGGAACTGGCGGTGGTGGAGCTTTCGCAGTCGCGCACCGGCGCCTGGATACCCGTGGATTCCGCCGGCGACGATGATAACCCTCCCGAACAAATCCCCTCGTGCCGCTCCTGGATCGAGCTTGAAGAGACGGAAGTGGAGATTGAGCCGTTGGATGGCCGCACTGTTACCGTCGGTCTGCATGTGCCGCCCCGCGCGCGCGGAGCTTATTTCGCTGCCATCCTGGCGCAGTCACGACCGCCGGAGGATGCGGAAGGGATTGCTTTGAGGATGCGGTTTTTGATTCCGGTCATTGTACGCATCCAGGGCCGGCCGGTGCGTGAGCAAATTGAACTGAGCGATGCGAATATGCAATACCGCCCTGCAAGCGAAGAACGGCCGGCCACGACGGCAGCGGTTATGACGGTGACCAATGAAGGGAGCACCTACTCCAGGGTGAGCGGGGAGCTGCGTGTGGAACGAAAGAGCGGAGAACGGTGGCGTCCGGTCGCGCGCGTCGAATCACGTGAACGCGGCATCATGCCGGGAGTGACGTTTGAACTCGTGAAAGACCTCAATCGCCGGCTGCCCTCGGGCACCTACAGGATGCGCGGTGTACTCCACGTCGACGGAAGGAGGAAAGCGCCGTTTACCCGAGAAATTGAGTTTGCCGGCGATCCCGGAATCGATGATGTGGCCTACGACCAGACACTCGAGCTGAACCCCGGCCGTGTGGAGATCGATGCACGGGCCGGTGCGGTCCGATCGGAGGTGGTCACGGTGAGTAACCCGGGTGAGGACCCGGTGGATGTGAATGTGTCCGCCGCTTTGCCGAAATCCCTCCAGGGCGTCATGATGGGCGACGTGCGCGGCGATTCCATGGGCGCTCTCGAATGGATTTCGGCGCGGCCCGCCGAGTTTCAGCTCGGTCCCAACGGCCGGCAAAACCTGAGACTGATCGCTCGCTTGCCGCGAAAGGGGCTGGAGCATCCTTATTACTACGCCGACCTGAGGCTGAATGCGCGTTATGAAGACGGGCAGAGTGCGGGCGAGACGCGATCGCTGGTCCTGCTGCGCAACAGTGAAAGAGAGGCTCAGGTCAAAGCGCAGGCGGAACGGTTGTCCCTGTCGGCCGACCGTGGATCGCGCTATATCGTGCAGTCGAAGTTCACCAATGTGGGCAACGCGCACTTCACCCCGAATGCCCGGGCCGTGCTGCGGCCACCCCGGGGGGACGTTGAACTGTCAACACGGCTCAGCGGCGATGAGGGGGTGATGCTTCCCCTGGCCGGTCGTCATTATTCGGGGGTGATGGATTTCGAAAACGTGGCCCCCGGACGGTACGTGCTGGAAGTGCAGATGATGTTCGGGGACGGAGAACGGGTGCGCAAGCGCCGTTTGATCGATATCGGGCCGGAGGAAGCCGGAGAGGCCGGCGCCGGGCGCCGGACGGTTTCTTTTCCGGAAGATGGGGCGGATACGCTCGGGAAAGAGATGGATATAATGCAGCTAAACGGGGGATCCCGGGATGCCCAATCCGACGACCGGCACCGAGCAATCCATTAGCAGCGAAACACGTTTGTTCCCCCGCCGCCACAGGGCACGGTGGTGATCAATTGAGACGGGGCTCATTGATTATTTACCCGCTGCCGTTCCACCCTCCACAGGGGCCATTTCTGGCGCCCAAAAGTTTCTTTTGCCTTTCAAATGTAGCAATTGACGATCAGTTCTGTCATTTTGTTGATTGTGCCGTTCGATGACAAAGTTTTACCTTCTGGGAAAAAACTCCATACAAAGAGTGCTTTCTGTCAGTTTCTGCACTTTGCCGGTATCACGCGTTCAAACACCGGGTGCCCACCAAACAGGCATGTGTTTTGCTCTATGTTTTCTGAAATGGAATCTGGAGTTTTCCGTGTGATCAACAAAAACTTTCATTGTCAGGGAGGTGGTGCCATGGCGTAAAACGAACAGCCGGCCGGAAGCGATGCGGCGCCGTCGCTCCGGACTGAGGCTTTAAAAAGCCCGTCTGGCGCCCCGGCGTGCCCTGTTCATGGAGCGGACGGCAGGGCGGATCCGGTGAGTGTTCGTTTTAGGTTCCGCAAAAATGAGTAAATTTTTTAAAAGGAGAAAAAACTATGCGTATTCTGAAAACAGTAATGATTGCAGGTGTGGCGTTCGGTCTGATGGCGACGGGCGCGATGGGACAGACGAGCAATGAGGGTGAAATTGAGGTCAACATCAACGTCCAGTCTTTCGTGGAAGTCGAGGTGATTGATTCGGTGCTTGATTGGGATGTGGGCGGCACGAGCGCTCACGATGACGATATGGGCTGGCACTCGGGCGAGGAGGCCAAGTTCGAGGTCCGGGCCAACGACCAGCACAATATAACGATCACAAGCGGCAACGGAACCTGGAACGATACGGCCAATCTGGCTGCCCCTTACGATACATACGAACAGGTGAAATATCTGAATACCGACGGCAGCGGATCCTTCATCGGTGGTAACCTCATGCTGATAGCTAGTGATGCTCCGGGATCAAGCCAGAATTGGGACGGTGATGAAGGCAATATCGTACGAAGCGGTTTGCCTGCAGATACCAATATCTGGGGCATTGCCGCACGCGGACGGGCGGTCCATTATGGCGATGATGAGAATCCTAACGGTATAGAGGGGGCTTTGGCTCCTCCGGGCACCTATCAAACTGATGCGGTCATCACTGCCGCCATTGAATGAGCAATTAACTTTCAGTGCAGTAAACCACAGGGAGGGGCTGAACCCCCTCCCTGTATCTTATTTCTTTTACTTTTTGCGGGCTTATTGTTATGGAAAAACGCGATTCAATCCTCACTCCTATCGTGCTCCGATGCATCCTGATGTCAACAGTGCCCCTTGTTCTATTATTGGCCGG
>JAGYMJ010000390.1 GCA_018400625.1 Planctomycetota bacterium | reverse complement strand
TGCTTGTTGAATAAATTAATCCGATCACTCATTGAAAAATCCGGATTGTTTCCCTTAGAGGAAAAATGGCTTATCTCGCCCACATTACGGATAGGAAACCAATGGGTGGAACAAGTTGCCCGCAACAGCAAGGGCATTGTCAACCTCCGCCCCCGCACATTATGCGGTATGGCCCTTGAAATTGCCGGCCCCGAAATGGCCCGAAACGGAATAGAATTAGCCTCTACCCTAAAAACAGAAATCCTTATTGCAAAACTCTGGGGGAAGATACATTCTGCAAATTCAATTGATGCAGGCTACCTCACCCGCATCAATCCCGATTTGTCGCTTGCTCAAGCCCTTTTCAGAACAATCCAATCGGTCCGTACGGCCGAAGTCGAATTGGCCGATATCCAAAATTCTCCATTGGAATCGAATATCAAGCGGGACGAACTGAGCAAATTTTTTGATCTGTATGTGAATGAACTGAAAAGACAAAAGCTTATCGACTATCCCGGGGCCACCCAACTGGCAATTAAACTCATGGAGAAAAGGGGGCTAAAGAAAGATGTGCTGGTTTTCCTTCCTGAAACTGAAGATTTCGCGCTGGATTCCCTGGAACGTCATTTTATCCGCAAGCTGCCTGATAAACAGGTGGTAAGATTGGAGCACGATCAGCATTCCACTCCCTTATCATCCGACAGTGAAAATTTGACCGACACTCAACGTCTGAGATGGATATTAAAACCTGCCGAAGCTCCACAGAAACAGCAAGACGGCTCCGTTGAGTTTTTTCGAGCCGCCGGAACAGTAAACGAAATCAGAGAGATCTTCAGACGGTGTGCCAAGAACCGTATCCCTTTTGATGATGTTGAAATCCTTTATCCCAATTCCAGCATTTATGTCCCCTTGCTGCACGAAGTGGCCGGTGCACTTTTCCCGGAACATTCTCCTCAAGCGAATAAAAATATCGTCACCTTCGAAGAAGGCCTGCCGGTATTGTTTACCAAACCGGGACAAGCGTTGAGGGCCTGGGTGCAATGGCAAGAAGAAGATTTCCCCCAATCTCTGCTCGAACGCATGATACAAGACGGACTGCTGAAGAGAGAAAATCGCCAAGAAATCTCCCACTCGGAACTGGCAGACACCCTTCGTGGTCTCCCCATTTTTCATGGAAAGGATAATTATATCTCCAGAATAGAAAACCAGCTGCGCACAGAAAAACATAGGCTCCAAGAATCTGAGACGGATGAAGACGGCGAAACCGTAATACGGGATAAAAACCTTATAGAACGAAAAATTAAGTGCCTGAAAGTCTTAAAGCATCTTGTAAATAATGTGTTGGACCATACCCCCAATCATACTGGAAACGGGATTCTCTTTTTGGAATCGGCCAAGATATTTCTGAAAAACAGTGTAAATATTTCAGGAATCCTTGATTCTTATTCCCTCAACAAACTTATTGACGATTTCAATCTGGTAATCGAGACAACCGAAGAGGAAAGTAACAGCGCCGGGATCGACTTGAAGAACTGGGCTAAGGAGTTGCCCGCCGAATTAAACATCGGCGGTACAGGCCCAAGACCGGGCGCAATACATGCTGCAAATATGCTTTCCGGAGGCAACACGGGACGGCGTCATACTTTCATTATCGGTCTTGATGACAGTAATTTCCCGCAACCGCTTTTGCAGGATCCCTTGCTGCTTGACAGCGAACGGGCCAGACTCACAAAAGAACTTCCAACTTCTCAGCTGCGAGCCCAACGTGATCTTCAAGATTTTGCCGCTATGCTGGCAGGACTGAGGGGAAATGTTACTTTAAGTTATACCAGCCGTGATATTAAAGAAGACAGTGAACTGTCGCCATGCCCCTATCTTATAGCTGCTTATCGAATAACAAGTGGGAACAGAGAAGCCGATTTAGAGGTGTTTTTAAACTCCGGGGCACTGGGAACGGAGGTTTCGTTTTCCCCGGCTTCGGAGGAAGAATGCCTTAATCTCAGCGATACGCTCATGGAGCATTTTTGTTCCGGTTCGGCAACTGATGACCGCCGGCAAACGGCAGCAGCCTTTTTCCCGCTCTCTCAATCCGCTTTAGAAGCGGAGAACGCCCGCAACAGCAACAAGTTCACATCTTTCGACGGTTATGTGCCGTCCGCCGGCGCCGACCTGAATCCTTTTAACAACCCCAAACGTGCGCTTTCACCAAGCCGCCTCGAAACGCTGGGGGATTGTCCCTTAAAATATTTCTTTGCCGATGTGCTGAAAGTGAGATTGCCGAATGAATTCAAATATGACCCGGATCAATGGCTCGACCCATTGGAAAAAGGCAGTATCCTTCATGACGTTTTTCACGATTTCATGCTGAAAAGGCTTGATAGAGGAGACATACCCGACATAGAAAATACAGCAGACCTTCAGCATATATTTGATATACTTGATTCCAAACTCAAAACGGTTAAGGAAAAGATACCTCCCCCACGCCAGGACCTCGAAGAAAGCACAAGCAATATAATGCGTGAAACATGCAGGACATTCATTACCGCCCAAAAACAGTTTTTTCATGATGGACGGCCAATATTTTTAGAATCGGCTATCGGCTTCAAAAACAAGGAACGTCTCTCTCCATTGGACAGCAAGGATCCCGTTGGAATGGCGCTCAATAATCAGAAAAGCATATATCTGCACGGACGCATTGACCGTATCGATGAACTGCGGGGAACGACAGGGAAAATCTTTTCTGTCTGGGATTATAAAACCGGTGGCAAGTCGAAGTATCTTTCCAACAACAAGAAAAAACTCTTTGACCAGGGACGCATTGTCCAGCATGCCGTTTATCATCATATAGCCCAGAACCGCCTCAGTAATTACCTCAATTCACCGGTAAAAGTTGAGTTTTTCGGCTATTTCTTTCCAAGCCCCAAGGCGGATGGAGAAGTGATAAAGTATTCCCCAAACGATCTTGCCGACGGCAAAGAAGTGGTTCGTTTGTTGTGTGAAACGCTGGCCAATGGCGCTTTCATCGCTGCCTCCAACTCGAATAAATGTCATTATTGCGATTATAAGGCTATCTGCGGTGATACGTCTTCGACAACAACAAGAGCAGAGCAGAAACTGAACAACGTTGATAACCACATGCTCCAGCCTCGCTCTGAAGTGCAAGAATACAAAGCTTAAAAAATGAGAGGTGAAGAATCCAATGACTGATAAATTCAATGTACTCCCCGATCAACCGCAGCGCGATATGATTGAGACCGAACTTAAAACTTCAATGCTCGTTGAAGCCGCTGCGGGAACGGGAAAAACCACCGCAATGGTCGGCCGAATGATTGCGTTGCTGAGAGAAGGGGAATGTGAGATCGAAAAGATAGCAGCCATAACTTTTACACGCAAAGCAGCCGCCGAAATGCGCAATAAATTCCAGACAAAACTCGAAGAGGAAGCCCGAAATACCGGGGGAATAGCAGCTGAACGGCTGCAATGTGCTGCGGAAAATGCTGGGAAATGTTATATAGGCACCATACACTCTTTTTGTGCCCGACTGCTTCGTGAACGGCCCGTAGAGGCGCAGGTCCCGCTGGAATTTGAACAAATTGAAGAAGATGTCGATCAACGCTTCCGTCTGGAAGCCTGGGACGATTACTGTTCGCACCTTTATGCTCAAGATACCGGGGGAATCCTTACAAAAATGGATGACCTGGGTATGTCCATCGGCGATTTGCGGGAAGGGTTCGTCAAATTCGCCGATTATCCGGACGTGCACAAATGGCCGGTCGAACCGGACGGGCCTTTACCGGATACCGATGATATCCGCAGTCAAATACTGGCCCATGTTCAATACATCCAAAGAGAAATCCTGCCGCTGCCTGAGGAATCGGGAACCGACAAAATTATCCCGCTTTACAGAAAATTATCCTTTCTTTTTAATAAAACAGACTGGGGGAACTTGGCCTCCATAGAACGATTTTTAAGCAATTTTGACAAAAAAAGTATCCCGACGACCGCCAGAAAATACTGGCCGGGCAATACGAATGAAAAAAAAAGTGAAATTCTTGAATCGGAAAAGGAACGATGGCTCACTATAAGAAATACAGTAGCTCATCCCTTCCAGAAACGCCTGCAAGAGCATCGCTATAAAATAGCGATGGAAGTTTTTCATAACGCCCGAAAGCGCTATGATGCTCTGCGTTATAACAACAAAATGCTGAATTTTCAGGACTTACTTATGAATGCGGCCAAACTGCTGAGAAGCGGTGGCGAACATATACGCCGTTACTTCCAAAACAGACTATCGCACCTGCTGGTCGATGAATTCCAGGATACCGACCCCATTCAGGCTGAAGTGATGCTGCTGCTCACCGCACAGGACTTAGGTGAAACCCATTGGCAAAAATGCTCGCCGAAGCCGGGCTCACTGTTCATTGTCGGCGACCCTAAACAATCAATTTACAGGTTCAGACGCGCCGACCTTGTAACATATAATGCGGTGAAGAAACAGATTGAAGCAGGAAATGGGAAAGTATTAACCCTCTCGGCTAACTTCCGCAGCTTAGAGCCTGTGCTTGACTGGGTGAATAAATGTTTTGGAAGCCGATTCGAGACCAAAGAAGAGAAATACTCGCCCTCCTACGTGCATTTAAGCGCCGGGAAAAAATTAAAGGTCGAAAAGCCCGTCGAATGCATTGAGACGTTGACCATCCCCGATGAATTCAGCAAAAAAGAGGATATCAGAGCATACGAGCCAAAAAAAATTGCGTTGGCCATCAAAAATGCCTTAGAAAAAAACGTGACAATCCAGTGCCCAAAGGAAAAAGGTCGGGCCCGGCCGGTAAAATCCTCCGACTTCATGATTGTCACCTGGAAAAAAGAAGGAATGAGCGCTTATGCAAAAGAACTGGATCGGTTAGGAATACCTAACTCCGTCACCGGGGGGACGGTGCTCAATGAAGTTCCCCAACTCAGGCAGCTCTACAATTACCTTTCTGCCCTGGTTCACCCCCATAACCCGGTTATGCTCATAGCCGCGCTGCGGGGCGAACTTTTCGGGATTGACGACCCCACTCTGTATGCCTTCAAAAAGGCCGGGGGCATCTTTGACTGGAGAAAGAACGTGCCCGAAAGGCTGGGAAAAAAGAAGCGGGAATGGTTGGAAAGCATTTTTGAAACATTTAAAGAAAACAATCGCTTAATTTCCCGTATGCCGCCGGTGGCGGCCATTGAGCGGATCAGCCAAAATCTCGGCCTCAATGTTAGCGCCGCCGCATCAACAGGAGGAAACGTGCAGGCCGGCAGTCTCGGGAAAGCTCTCGAGATATTGCGCAGCGTCCGATCACAATACTGGACAATCTCACAATTAGTCGAACATCTTGGGGAAATTGTCAGATCCGAAGATAAGCACGATGGAATACCGGCGAGGGCGCTCAGTGAACAGCCCGTGCGTATAATGAACCTGCATAAAGTAAAAGGACTTCAGGCGCCTGTTGTGTTTCTGGCTGACCCGAACGGAAAGCCCAACAACAAAATAGATTTTCACATAGACAGGGAAAGCCGGGACGCTGTCTATGGGTTTTTGACGATATCAAAATCTTCAGGCTATCAAAAAACAATGATCGCACGACCGCCCGGTTGGGATGAAAAAGAAGAAGAAGAGATGAAATTCATGGAGGCGGAAAACGACAGGCTGCTTTATGTGGCCGCTACCCGCGCCGCAAGCAAAATCGTTATCAGCCGACGGGAAAAAGGCAATCATCACAATCCCTGGCAAGATTTAACGGAAAATGCCGATAACTGTTCTGAATTTACCCTGTGGGAGAGTGACAAAGAAAAACTTTTTGCCGCGACTGAAAAAACTGAAGCGATTCAAAACACCGATCAGCAAAAAACGGATATTCGCCCCGATTGGGGAAAAATAAAATCCAGGCGAAACGCCCTGCTGACGGCGAGCTATCAGCGCCGGCAGGCCAGACCCAAACTTGGTAAACCCGCAGAAAATATTGGACATGAATACGGAATGGAAAGGGGGAACGTGCTGCACAGTCTTCTGGAAGTGAAAATGCGCGATCCTGAAGCCGACCTGACCTCGTTGGCAATCTCCGCTGGTCGACATGAAAACTTACCGAGATCCTCTATAAAAGAGGCTGTTGAGACAGTAGAAGCCCTGGCTGAACACGAAAACGGGATACTCGCCCGCGCACGCCGCAGCCGGCGATTTCTGACCGAAGTTCCTTTCAGTTACATGGAAACTCCTGACGGCGATAAGCAGCCGGCCCTGGTCAACGGAACTATCGACCTGGCATTTGAAGAAAATGACGGATGGGTTCTCGTTGATTACAAGACCGACAAATCCGCTGTTGATACTGACGGGCGGAAGAGATTGACGGAACATTACAAACCACAAATACTCAATTATGTCAGAGCATGGCGCAAATGTGTCGGTGATAACGTAAAAGAAGCGGGTTTTTATTTCACTGCCGCACCGCAATATGTCCTGGTGGATTTAGAAGTCGAAAACTGTTAAAATAAAGATACATTATATCAAACTACAGGCATTTATATGATTTTCCCTAAACAATAAAAGAGGACTGAAATGACGCAGAAGAAAACAAAAGATGACAGAGGAAGACTGAAAGAAGCTTTAAAACATGAAGAGAATGCCGTCAAACTTTACCGGAAATATGCGTCCGAAACAGATTCCGAATCTCTCAGTGAGATGTTTGAACAGTTTGCAAAAAACGAAAGCTGGCATGCAGCGGCGCTTCGGGAAAAGCTTGAAAAAACTTAAAGTTCCATTGATTGACGTTGAGTTTTCGCCGTCATCCCGGCGACGATAATATCCACTTGCAATGAGACAATTGCAATGCCCCCTTAATATACTCCTTTCCGGTAAAAAGTCCCTTCGGGACGACACGTCGTTTTAGCCACGCGGCGTCAGCCCGTGGAATTCGGAAGTTGTCCCATCCATAGTTGAAGGTTGAACGACTACCCCAACGAAGCTTGAATTTCATCTATGTGTTTTCGGAAGGCCCAGCATGTTGATGGTGAACATTTCATCCAGTCCTT
>JAGYMJ010000389.1 GCA_018400625.1 Planctomycetota bacterium | reverse complement strand
GACGGCCAGGTCTATGACGCCGACCTTGGCAGCCTGGTGGGCGCGCGGTGGGAGTCCCAGATCGAGCTCGAAACACAAAAGGACGAAGACTCCTGGCGGTTGAGGGCGCGCATTCCGGTCGTGAGCCCGGCGGAAGGTGAATCGGACCCGAATCATAATGTGGCCGGTCAGAAACCCAGCGAAGAGCAGCCGTGGTATTTCAATGTCGGACGTATACGGGTACGCGGGGTGGGGGGGGTGGATAGCACCCTCTACAGCTTCTCTCCGGTTGGGAGAGCGAACTACCATGAAAAAAGTCGTTTCGCCCGCCTGATCATCAAGTAGGGTGTGAACATCTCTCCGCTGCCGGACGCTTGCGTCGGCTTTCTGGGCCGGCGTGCTGGGTTCGCGGTCATTTTGTCGGGCACGGGCGCCGGCAGCGGTTACCCACGCAGCAAACGCCCAAAGTAAATGATCGATGAACCCCACAGCATCCCCACCGGCCAGGGCACGGTGCGAATGTTTCCACGGTACAATGGGATAACACGCAACTCACTGAATACTTTCACAGAGCCTGTTATTGATTAAAAATAACTAAAATAGTGAATTTTTTAAACGGAATGTTTGTAAAGTGAATAAATATGCCTTTTATACGATATTTTTTCACCTCTTTTTTTTGTTATTCCTTATGAAGTTTCATATTATCAATTCTCCCTCCATTTGTTTCTTATGCTCCAATATATAATACTTTAGGGCCATATCTTTATCGGATCACATATTGAAACAACCCGCAATGTTTTCATGGGCTTCATTAATAAAAGGAGATATTTGAAAATATGATACGGTTTGTATTAAGCTATGGTATAGTAAATATTCAAGTGAAAATGATTTCATTTAACCACCAATCCTTAAGGAGGGATAAAATGATTTTTTTGAAAAAGTTTTGTGTTGTCGTTGTGAGTCTGGCGATTTTAGGAATGAGTATCGGATGCTACGGTGTAGGAAAACAAGCTCAAGTAAATGAGCAAGCGATTATAGGAGGAGGGGTAGGAAGTGCGATAGGCGCCGGGGCAGGAAGCCTGTCAAGTTTGGGAAGCGGCCCCGGGGCCCTGGTCGGCTTGAGTGTAGGGATGGCCACGGGTGCTTTGACGGCCAGTTATTATTATGATGATCCCGAAGGTAGGCCTATGGATGATGAGGAGCTCCAACAGTTGCAGCAGGCCATTCAGGAACGGGACAGAAGGGTTGAAGAACTTGAAATTGAAGCGCAGGAAAGAGAAGCCAAAAAACGCGCCCTGATGGAATCACAGCAAGATATCCAGAGTGAATTGGAAAGGCTTAAAAAAGGCATGGGCGACAACGTGCGCCTTTCCGCCGATGAATCCGGCGCCTTCAAAGTTACCATGCTTGCCGATGTTATGTTCGACAGTGGAAGCGCCGATTTGGCTCCGGATGGGATAGCAGCACTGGATCAGGCCGCAAGTCAAATTCGGGATCAATTTCCCGATGCTTTTATCGAGGTGAGAGGACATACGGACAACGAGCCTATTACAGTTTCAGGGTGGAGTTCAAATTGGGAATTATCTACCGCCAGGGCAGTCAGCGTTTTGCATTATCTAGTTAATGACCGAAATTTTGACGAGGACCGTATCCGAGCGGTCGGCTTTGCTGATACTGAACCTGTGGCCGACAATGACACAAAAGATGGCAGGCGTAAAAATCGCAGGGCCGAAATAGTTATCATGCCCAAAAACTCTCCGGCGGCAAAAGAACTGGGGGTTAACTGATGCGGGCTTTTCCAGAGGGTGAAGAAAAGCATTCAGCAATATCTGTTGGTTTGTAAGTCCTCAGTGAAATCCGTAGCATCCCCACCGTGCCTTGGGCCGAAGGAATGAAGCTCAAGTGTTAAGTCCCGAACTGATATGCCGTAGTTAATGCGTAAGTCCTCAGTGAACCACGTAGCATCCCCACCGGCCCAAGGCACGGTGGGGATGCCACACGAGGTACGGTAGGCTGCCTGTAAGTCCTTAGTGAACCCCGTAACATCACCACCGTGCCCTGTGCCGGTG
>JAGYMJ010000388.1 GCA_018400625.1 Planctomycetota bacterium | reverse complement strand
CCGGCACAGGGCACGGTGGTGATGTTACGGGGTTCACTGAGGACTTACATTAAAGAAACTTTCTTCAAACCCTCATCCCCACAAGCTGGGATTAGGAATCAATTAAACGGGATATTCAGTTTTATGTTCCGCCGGAATTAATACCGAACACGGAGGCAATTCATCGATTCACTCCCTTAAGTTTCATCAACTTTCCATTTTTCCAACGCTTGTTCAAGCTGCGCCATTCTGCGGGGTAATTCGGGGCCAAAAGCGCCCAGTAACATATCACGGCAGCTCCCGCCCTTTATTCTGATAGTAAGCAGAAAATGCTCTTCGGGCAAACAATCCCCTACATGGTCCGCCCATTCAATGACAGACACTCCTCCGCTGCTGAAAACTTCCTCACAGCCGATCTCCGCCATTTCATCGGCATGATCCAGGCGGTAGGCGTCAAAATGGTAGAGGATAATATTCCCTCTGTATTTTTTCAACAGAACATAGGTCGGGCTGGTGACCTCGTTTGCATTTTCGACCCCAAGCCCTTTCGCCAATCCCTTGACAAAATGTGTTTTGCCTGCTCCGAGCGTGCCCTGTAAGCAAATCACATCATTGGGATTGCAGAGTTTGCCGATTTCTTCCCCAATTTTCACGGTTTCTTCAGGCCCTTCGGACCGGAGGTGCAAGGGCGCATTCACTTGTTTTTTAGGTGGTGCCATCCTGTATCCATTAGCTCCGTTTCAGTTTTGTCCATCCATAAAATCGAGTTCTCTTTCGTTTCTTTAATTGTACCAATAAGACTTACTGCCGTTCCACTGATGCCGCCGGAGATGAGTTCACGGGCCTGGTTTTCAGGCAGACAAAACAGTAATTCATAATCTTCTCCATCGTTAAGAGCATGCAAGATCGCTCCCCTCTTGCCACTCCCTTCTCCTTCTGCCAGCCGAACGGCATCAGGATGAAGCGGTAGAGATCGAGCAACAAGGGTCACGCCGACGTCGCTTTCTTCCGCAATATGGAGGATATCCGTGCTGAGCCCGTCACTTATGTCGATCATGGCATGAATATCGTATTTTTGTGTTAATTCCAGCGACTGTTCGATAAGAGGGACCGGCGACATATGACGCCCGGCGCCCGCGCCCCCCACAGCTCCTGTCACGCAGACAGCATCGCCCGGCAATGCCCCGTCCCGGCATACAATACCTTCAGGGCCGGGAACACCTGCAACCGTCACCGTAATGACCAGATTGCTCGTACCGGAGCTCGTATCACCGCCGGCCAGAGGCGCGCCGAACTTTACCGCATGTTCCTGGATGCTCCTGAGCAACGCACATTTATATTCATCCGACCTGCCGTCGGGGAAACAGATAGCCACGATAGAGCAAAGAGGCTTGGCAGCCATAGCGGCCAGATCACTCAACGCCCTTCCAACGGCTTTGCCGCCTGTCTTTTCGGGTGAACTGTCGGACGTAAAATGAGTGCCTTCAATAAGCATGTCGGTGGATATTATTATCCGGGGGCTGCCTTCAACACTCACAGAAGCGGCATCATCTCCGGGACCTATCTCGATATTCGTTTCAGACAGATTTGGGGATGTAATTCTTCGTATATAATGAATCAGGTCCTTCTCATCCATACCTTTATCTTTATTTGACGTTCTTAGTGCTTTTTATTGCCGATGTACTGCTGTTAAGCATCGATTCAACATCCGACTGCCTGAACCAATATAATACACGGAAGCAAGAAAATTCGCAAATGAGTTGACAATACGGTATTGGGGAATGACACGAAATTCAAATTTGCAGGTCCCACTCTCAAACAATTAAGCGTCCGGCAGCGGTATGTGCTTGCATTCCTTACAACTTTCAGTCATAATACATATTTTCTTGTGATGGTAAGTCATCAGTGAACTGTTTTCTTCGCCCGACGAGACCTGTGCGGTGGGGGAAAATACGCGCTTTAATAAATACTTACCTTCAAGGCGAATCTTCGAAAGGAACTGCACTTGTTCTGTCTGGAGGTAAGTCCTCAGTGAAACCCGTAACATCACCACCGTGCCCTGTGCCGGTGGAATGATGATTCTCAGCTACAGCGGGCATAAACAATACGCTCCGCCGTT
>JAGYMJ010000387.1 GCA_018400625.1 Planctomycetota bacterium | reverse complement strand
AATCGTAAATATTCAGTGAACCCCGTTGCCTCATCACCACCTTTAATCCGTCCGGCCCGCTCCTCCGGCTATTTATCGCCTTTCCCTGAGATTAACCTCGAGCGCCTGCGCAGTCAGGCCCTTTTTATCACCGTCGAGCGGGAAAAGAACCAGGGTGTTCTCATCCGGCTCTTCAAAACGGGCCGGGGGTTGAAAATCATCGTCATATCTTACCACATCGGAGATACGCCATTGGGCGATGGAACCGTCAATGGGACCGATTCTTATGGTTTCATCCGCCTCACGGCGATGAAATATCTCTCGCCCGCCATGCGAGGTCGATCTGCCCGGCCAATAATCGAGTGGGCCGCGTGGCCCCAGTTCCTCATGCTCCAGCTTTTCTCCGTTGATAAAAACGGCAAAATCACCCTCATCACCCGGTTCACCGTCATATGTTCGCCATACGGCCGCCACATGGTACCACTCGCCGGCATCGTACCAGAAACTTCCGGTGAAACCGGAGTTGGAATCCGTACCGTGCGCCCAAAGGTTCATGTTGGCGGATTCACGACGAAACCGGCTATGGTAGCCACGCCTGTACTGGAGATCCACCGAACCGGCGCGGAAGAAATACTGGTCGTTGAACTGTCGGAAAGCCAGCCCGGTACTCGACCAGTTGGGCCGGAACCAGAATTCAACGGTTCCCTCATCGCCGGGAAAAAATTCATATCGCCCGTCGGTTTCCTCGCCACGGGGAAATTCCAGGATAGTATCATCAGGCAAATGCAAGGCCCGCCACTCCCTGCCCGGAACAAAGCCTGACTCGTCCGAGGGCGGAGAAAACGGCGGTTCAAGTTCGATTCCCGCCCCGCTGACCAGCCATTCAGGATCACGTGCGAACAGCGGTTCGGTGTTCAGCAGACGAATGAGACCGGAATTCGTACCGGCTAAGGACCACGCGCCATGGCGCCCATTAACCGCAATGACTTGCTCGCCGATAGTGGAATCGGACGCATCCAAAACTTTGCCTCCATCGGGGCCGTACAGATTGACCGGCACGCCCAGAAACAGCCTTAATTCTTCGACATCGTCCCCCACCATGAAGTAATTGGCGGTGCCGTCGCCCCGGAAACGGAAACTGTCCGGTGCGTAAACAGACGTCTCGGCAGCGTCGGAGTCAAGCACATCGACGCGTGTTGTTCCGGGGAATTCAAGCGCATAAAGCCCGGCATCCGCCTCTTTTTCTACGGTAAGGACGACATGCCAGAGCCTGGGGTCGACGCGGGAGCCGCTGGAAGGCTGGAAGGCCAGTTCCGGCTCCAGGCTCAAAGCATCAACCGCCCGGCCCCTTTCGCCGTCCTGCCAGGTGGTCAGCCGCGCTTGCGGCTCACGAAAATCCTCTTCCATCCAGAAAGTGCATCGCAGTCTTACTGATTCCCCCTCATCCTGTTTGCGCAGCAGCAGGAGGCGTGCATCCGCTGGGCTCTGCTCCTCCTGATACAGCCTGACAACCGGCCATCCAGGTATCGGCTCCTCTATTTCAGCAAGAACGGCAAGGGTGGCCGGCAGCGACATGGTCGGATGCGGGTTGCTCGTCACGGGACTTATCCCGAGTCCCCTGCGTCCAATACCCGTATCCATGACATAGTTGGCCACGCGCAGGTAATCATAATCACCCGTCAATTTGTAGGCGCGCGAGAACAAGAAGGCCGGATAAGCCTGCCCACCGTAAGCCAGGCCGACATTACTGAACCGGTATTTGTAATCGACCGCCTGCAAAAAGGCCCGGCGCGCCATGTCATCACCGGTCAGATTGTAATACTCATAGATGTAAACCAGGTCGCGATCCAGCTTATAAAGCGGACCATTGCGAATTTCATCGGTGATGGCCAGGGGCACATCAAAATCCACCAGGTGGCGGAGCCACTGATCAGCCCATTCGAGAAACCTGTCCTCTCCGGTCCAGATAGAGAGTTCCTTCATGCGTCGCTGGAATGCAAAAGAAGAATCCAACCGTCGTATCAGATGAGGAATATCGTCAGGGTCAAAACGTTCCCGAAAAGCCTCGGCCGTCAGGTGCATCCTGTCGGCCGCCCATTCGTCACCGGTGAGGTAGTACTCCAACGCCCAGTTGCCAATATCGTCGCCGGTGATATTCGATCCGATAAGCGTACTGGAGGTCCCCCAGTAAAACGGTTGGTTAATACTGGTGCCGGCGGCAAGTCCGCCCCGGAATTTCGTCTCGGTGTCCCAGTCCACCATCTCCCAATCGCCGGCAAAGCGGTTGAAATGCGTGCCGTAATCAAAATAGCCGCGTTCACCGCTGCGCGCATAGAGCCCCCAGACATGCCGGCGCAATCCGTAGTCAACCAAACGCGAAAGCCGGAAAAACGAGCCCAATCCCCGGATCGCCGGATGGCGGCCCCACTCGATGAAGCCGTAGGGGGCGCGTGCTTCTCTTCTTTCCATCAAACCTTCCCAGTATTCCGAAATGATCGCCTCCTGTTCGGGAAAACTTTCTTTATCCTGAGGATGCAGTTCAACGCCGAGCGCCTCCGACGAGCAGAGCCATTCCGGATCGGCCTGAAGCAACGGCGGATCGGTCGCGGCGCCGGCGGCCTTTGTCACCTCATCTGTAACATCCGACGCGTTATGGGGCAGGAGCCAAACATCGTGCGTGCGTGAGGCCCCCTGCGCATTGCTGGGAATCGAGGCCAGTCCCACAGCACCCTCATCATACCGCTCGGCCCAGCTCTGCCAGTATTCATCGACCAGTGTAGGCGATCTGAAGTCCAGGTCCCGGCCGCTGCGGCTTGACCAAAAAGAGGCACGCATACCTTCGGGGCCGATGGCCAGTTCCTTGGGAAACCGCTGGGCCAGATGGGGCATGACGACCGCCATGCCATAGTTCTCAAATGCCGCATGGGCCCAATCACCGACTACATCCACTTCCTCGAGCCATTCATGGGTCCAAAAAATTTCCTCTTCAGGGCGCCGTTGGCCCATGGGTTCATAATGTTCGGCGTTTACGTTCCCTATCACACCCCGGGAATCCTCTTCGAGAAAATGGGGATATGTATCCTGCATAATATAAACTTCATTGCCGGGCGCCGGTTCTGTCTTAAAGAGCCTTTGGTCCTCCGTTCCCTGTAAGGCCAGGGCAGTTTTTTTCGCGACCTGGGGCGTGCGGAACTCCAGGCCGTAGTCCCTGAACCATACTTCATTCGTGTCTTCCGTCAGAACCAGTGAATGGGTCACACGCATATACGGGCTTCCGGCTGAGAGGTAAACCCATACACGTGCCCGCGCCACCCGTTCACCGGCTTCCGTCACGTACCATCCGCAGCGACGTATAACCGTACGAAAAGGCCCTTCAACCAATATTTCACTCTCAACTTCCGCATCCGCTCCGTCCACCCGGGCAACACGCCCTTGATTATCGACCAGATAAGCGCCGTCTCCTGAATTTTTGAGAAAAACGGTATCCCCCATACGGGCTTCATCGGGCAGGAGTTTATCCGGGTGAAACGTGTAAACGGCCGGGCCGGTATCAACGGTGAACGTGCCGTCATCCTCCTGCTGTATCCCGAGCGCCGTCCCGGGCCGGCTTCGGCTGACCTCAGGGCCGAACTCCACCCTGTAGCCTCCCTGCGGGTTGGCGTTGAGCGCGGCCAGCGCCCAGCGGATACTGCCGTCAGGCCAGGTCGCCGTCACATCGATCTGAGCATCCAATTCCCGGCCGTCCTGGTCAACAATCCTGATTTTGGAGGCATCGTCGAGTTCTCCCTCGGGGAAGGGCAGCCCGCCCATAAGCGGCCAGGGCGCATCCAGACCGGAGATGTCATTAACCAGCAGAGGAAAGCTGTCTTGCGCACGGCAGAGGGAAGAAAATACAGATACAACGAAAAACACACTGACGACAAATTTACACCATTGAGAATGCAGCATAATTTAATCTCCCGCTCGCTGAAAATTATTGATGACCGATGAGAAATAACTTCATAAAAATTCGGATAAAGCGCCTATGCGTTTTCAGAAACTTCACCCTGAAAACGGGACGCCTGAGGCGCAGTATGACGCCTGGTAAATATTCAGTGAAACACGTTACCGCCGGGCTTGTCCCGGTGGAGCG
>JAGYMJ010000386.1 GCA_018400625.1 Planctomycetota bacterium | reverse complement strand
CCCAAAAGCCCAGGCCGAAACCAAAGAATTAAGTATTGTGTCCCCGGAATTACCCCGGAATTACTCAGAACCTTGTAACTGTGCGTCTCCCAGAGATCTCGATTGTCATGCTTTGAAAGGGGACTGCCATGCATACAGATGGTTTTTACCGGGTAGATTTTCCTGAATTTTTCCAAATTTGATTCAAAATGCCTGATTGCTGCTTCATAATCGCCCTTGCAAATGCTCAGGTCGTACCTACCCCCTCCTCTTTTTATTCCGTTAAAAATCGCCAGGCCGGCACGGCTTCAGGAATTTCTTGTTCGATGCCGGGCGCGTATTCGTGAAAAAGCAGGCGACCCTGAGCCTGCGGCCAGCGATCATAGCCCAAAGCCATTGCTCTGGACTCCCGTCGCCGGGCTTCAGCCGCGGCAAGACTCCAGCAGGTGTTAATAAACATTTCCCCCTCGCCATCGCACAAATCCACTTCGCTTCCGTTGGTATAATAAAAGAGATCCTTGCGGGTACGTCGTATCTCCAGATAAACTGCGGTTTCCAGCTTGTGACCGACATCACGGCCCGGATTTGCCTTAAAAGCAGCCACCAGTCCCGGATCTATGACATGCAGCTTCCTGGGGTTGTGAGCCTGCTTGCGCAGAGATTGCTCCTGCCTGGGTACAAGAAACACAAGGAAAGCATCCTCAAGATAGCCCAGATATTCAAACAAGGTATTCTTGGAAACACTGAAACCGAGTGATCTGAAGTCCCGATACAACTTACTGACATTGACCAGACCGGCCGTGTTACGAAAAGCATGGCGCAGCAATTCGCGCATCAGTTTCTCGTTGCGGACCCCATACCGTTCGACCACGTCACGATAAAACAGCAGCGAGGCATATTCCTCCAGAATGAGCGGACGCAACGTTGCATCAGCCAGCACTATCTCCGGAAAGCCGCCCCAGGCAAGATATTCCTCCAATTCCCGGCGGAGGAGGCTCTCGTTGTCGGCGCTGTGGGGTATCACCTCAATGCCGCGAAAAGACAACACCTCGCGAAAGCTCAGCGGGAAAACTTCCAGCGTGATGCTACGGCCTCGCAGCGCGGTGGCCAGGTCGCGGGTGAGCAGTTGTGAGGATGAACCGGTGACATATACCTCCACCGCCTCTGTATCCTGTATGCGACGCACCCAACGCTCCCAGCCGGATACGTTTTGCACTTCATCCAGAAACAAAAAAACCTGCTGATTCACCGTCTCCGGATACAGCTCCCGCAAACACCGCAGGACCAGGTCCAGTTCATCGGCATATATGGGATTCAGCCGGTCGTCCTCAAAGTTCAGATAAACAATACAACGACGGTCCACACCCTGTTCTGTAAGTCGCCGAATGGTATCAAAAAAAAGAAATGTCTTGCCGGAACGCCTCACCCCGGCCAACCCGATCACCTTGCCTGTTCCCATCGGTAAAACAAGCTCGCGGGGACGACTGGCCGGAAGGGTCCGTTCCACAAACTGGCGAAGAACATATTTAAGGCTATCACTATTCATAATTACAATTTATACAAAATCATCTCTTCTTGCAAGGACAATTTTTGTTTTATTGGATTTGCTACCGAATGCGCTTTACAACCACCTAACCACTTAACACCGGGATGTGACCCCGTTGTTCCCTCTAATCACCTTATCACCTAAAAAACCTCTTGACATTGCATTGATTATTGAGTATTTTTAACCAAAACATTGAGCAAATCGTAAAAACAAATGAAACTACCTGAATTCAAAAGACATAAAGTTGACGTCCTATTCGACCGATTACTGGCATCACAGCCCTTCATCCAGGTCGTTACCGGACCCCGCCAGGTCGGCAAAACCACTGCCCTGCTTCAGGTTATTGAAAAATGGCCGGGCCCAACCCTGTTCGCCACAGCCGACGCACCGGCCCCACCGGCTCCGGAATGGATTGAACAAAACTGGCGAACAGCCGAAATCAAATCTGAAGAACAAAAGCCAACGCTTCTGGTACTGGATGAAATTCAAAAAGTCCACGGTTGGGATGAAAGCGTCAAATATTTCCGCGACCAATCAAAATACCAGGACAACCCCATCCGGGTAATCCTTTGCGGTTCTTCATCACTACAAATTCAAACCGACCTGACCGAGAGCCTGGCCGGCCGCTTCGAACTCGTGCCCATGACACACTGGTCGTACACGGAAATGCGGGACTGTTTTGACTGGGACATGAATACTTACCTTTATTATGGCGGTTATCCAGGTGCCGCTTCCCTGATTCAGGATCCGGAAAGATGGGCAAATTATATACAACAGTCTTTAGTGGAAACCGCCATTGGCAAAGACATCCTTCTATTGCATCGTGTGGAAAAGCCGGCGCTTCTACGCCAATTGTATGCGCTCAGTTGTGATTATGCCGGCCAGGTGGTTTCTTATCAGAAACTGGTGGGACAACTCCACGATGCCGGCAACACAACCACCCTGGCCCATTACCAGCGGCTCCTGGAGGGTGCTTTCCTTATCAGCGGCCTGCCCAAGTGGCATGGGACTCAATTACGTTCACGCGCGTCAAGCCCCAAATGGCAGCCGCGTAACACCGCCCTGGTGACTTCCCAATCCGGCCTGAGACTTGAACAGTGGCGCCAGGACCAGGCCCGCTGGGGGCGGCTGGTCGAAATCGCTGTCGGCACCCACCTGATTAACCAGGCCGAAGAAAAAGACTATACTGTTCATTACTGGCGTGAAAGAAACAAGGAGGTAGACTTCATTATCTCAAGCAAAAACCGACTGGCCGCCCTGGAAGTAAAAAGCGGTGCTTTTACCAAACCACACGCCGGACTGCAGCTTTTTCAGAAAAGATGGCCGGAAGCAAAAACCTGGATAATCGGCCCCAACGGCCTGGATCTGAAGGATTTTTTCACAACCGACCTTATGGAACTGTTGTAAACCCCAAGGTTGCATAAAACCCTGAGCCTTCCCCCCGCATTGCGGCCACCCCAAATCTCAAACCCCGTCCACCTAACACTTTTTTCATAACATTCTTCACATTCTGCCACACCAACTCCTTCCCCCCATCAATCGCCTCTTCCTATACCCCCCGTAGGCACGGTATTATACGTCGCCTCAGCATCTAAATTAGGCAAATAATCCGTATCTCCCCTTTCCAGCTTGTCCAGCGCCTCCAGCATAGCCGGCGCAGCATGCGCATAATTCTTCTGCACCAGGCTGCCAAACGTCTCTCCCGGCGCCACCGGAAATCTTTTCTGCACCACAATCGCCCCGGAATCTATCCCTTCCTCCACAAAATGAATACTAACCCCGGTCTCCTTCTCCCCCTTGTAAAGCGCCCAAAATGGCGTCAGCCGCCCCCTGTTCTTGGGCAGCAGCGCGTTATGCCGGTTCAGCATTCCCATGGGCGCCACATCAAGCAACTCTTTTTTGATAATAAACTGGCTCTGATTGATAATCACATCCGGCGCCAGCGATTTCAACCGTTCCAAATAGTCCTGCCTGTTGGGATCATCTGTATAATCTACCGGAATGCCATACCGGCGGGCAAAACCGGCCAGAGAAGAATCCGCCCCCAAAGCAAAGGGAACGGCTGACGGCCCCAGGTTTCGGGTTTTCAGCCGGGAACGCAACAAATCCGCCAACAAATAAGTAACCGGATTTTTCGAACGCCTGTGAACCACCCGTTTTTCATCAGATTCATCGATAAACTCGTTGGGATGAATATCAAACACCACCGGCTTGCCAGACACCCTGGCCTCCCAGTACAATCCTCGCCTTTGTGCAGCCGACAAACCAGGAAAAATACGCAGGGTGGTGCCCACG
>JAGYMJ010000385.1 GCA_018400625.1 Planctomycetota bacterium | reverse complement strand
CCGAAGGGACTTTTTACCGGAAAGGAGTATATTTAGCCCCACAGCAAGCGGGTAATCGGTAATCGGTGCCAAAGAACGTCTGACGGCGATTTCGGGAGATGCCTGTTTTCACTTCAAATGACGGGAACCTCCACGACGCAATTCTTGTTAGTACCGTGTTTCTCACAACTCACAACTCACAACTCTTAACTCACAACTCTTAACTCACAACTCTTATTCTTAAAGGAGCAAAATAATGAAAAGCCATAAAAAAGAACTGACTTTTAAAGTTCCGAGCCGTATGGATTTTGTCAATATTACTTCCGAAGTGCAGGGAGTTGTTAACGAAAGTGGAATTGAAGAAGGATTTTGCCTTGTTAACGCTATGCATATTACTGCCAGCGTTTTTATCAATGATGATGAGAGAGGATTGCACCAGGATTACAAAAAATGGTTGGAGCAGTTGGCCCCGCATGAACCGGTTTCACAATATGCGCACAACGGGATGGAAGATAACGCGGACGCGCACTTGAAACGCCAGATTATGGGGCGTGAAGTCGTTGTTGCGATTACGGACGGTCAACTCGATTTCGGTCCATGGGAACAGATATTTTACGGGGAATTTGACGGCAGGCGCCCCAAACGGGTTTTAATAAAAATAATCGGTGAATAATAAGTCCGGGTAGAATTTACAAAAAGGGTTTGATCGATTCGATGAACATACCGGCGAAATACGACCCGTTTATACCCTCTTTCAACATTGAATCGTCTTCCGCATAGATGTAGATGTAGAGTGTTGCTATCGCAGCAATTATAAGGACTTTTACAGACCCTAAAAGCAATCCGATCAAGCGGTCGATGAGTTCAAGATGAAGCGCATCGATGACGGTCTTGATCATCTTTGAAAAGACGAAAAATGACAGCAGCAGCAGGATAAGTATTATTAAATAGGCGCCCCAGGAGGGGATTTCAGTCCCTGTTATTCCGGTTATCCAGGTGCTGAATGAGACATGGTAAGCTCCTGCCAGCCATAAGGATATTATCCATCCGACAATCCTGATCACTTGCCATACAAGTCCGCTTCTATAACCCAACAAAGCGCCGGTTAACGTAGCGACAATAAATATTATATCCAGCCAATTCATATGATTTTTGCAGCAGTTAATAGTAAAATATTTTCTTATTATAAGTTATATTGCCGTATGTTTTCCAACGCCCTTCTTCAATTAACAGTTACCTAAAATGAGAAAAACATGCATGATTACAAGCCGATAGGGATTGATGATGAAACATTTGCCATTTTGAAACTGTCATTCTGTAGGGGTATAGGTAATTTTGCTGTTCACGGGTTGATGAGAGAATTTGGTACTGCTTGTGAGGTTTTCCGGCGGCGAAGGGATCGATTGCAGGAGGTTGACGGCATTTCAACGGCGCTTGCAGAAAGCATTACCAGAGGACCGTTAAAGGAAGAGATAGAGAATGAGTTGGATTTGATTGAAAGGTGCAATACGACGCTGATTGCAATCGGGGATGATCGCTATCCGGGCATGCTGAGACATTTAGGCGATGCAGCGCCGCCCCTTTTGAGAGTGAGGGGAGAGTATAGGAACCGGGATCAATTGGCTGTAGCTCTGGTTGGCTCACGTAATTGTACGCATTACGGCAGAGTGCAGGCAAGGCGTTTCTCTCTGGGCCTGATAGAGAAAGGGTTTACGATTGTCAGTGGTCATGCAAGGGGCATTGACTCGGAATGCCATCGGGCGGCTCTGCAGGCGGGCGGTCGTACCGTTGCCGTGCTGGGATGTGGTATCGCTCAGATTGATAAACTCAGTGATCCTGAACTGGCTTTGCAAATTGCGGGGAAAGGTGCATTGATCAGTGAACTTCCAATGTGTGCGCCCCCGCTTGCACGTAACTTTCCGCCAAGAAACAGGCTTATTAGCGGTCTCTCAACGGGAGTAGTGGTGGTTGAAGCCGGCCGCAGGAGCGGTACACTGATAACAGCAAGATTCGCCGGGGAGCAAGGCAAAGCCGTCTTCGCCATACCGGGAAATGTCGAATCATCGTCCAGTCGCGGATGCCATGAATTGATACGTGATGGGGCGATATTAACTGAAAACCCCCGACAGGTTGTCGATGAACTTGGCCCCCTTCCCCATGCAATAGAAATATCTGAAGGAGGAATCGATCATAAAAATGATGGTAAAGAGGTCATCGACGACCCACGCCAAATGTCGTTGAATGGGCGAGAAAAGCAAATACTTAATTTCGTCGAACATGAGCCACGTCTTTTAGATGATTTAATAGAAGCCGCTGATCTGCCAGTATCAGTTATATCAAGTACTTTAATGTCTCTTGAAATACGCGGTTTAGTGACTCGACTTGAAGGTAACAGATATGTTCGCGGCAGTGCATGATTAATTTCTTTTGTGGTTTCATTTGATATTATTAATGTTTTCGCATAAACTATAAAAGGTGGATATTCAGTGAACCGCGTTGCCTCATCCCCACCGTGCCCTGTGCCGGTGGAATGAAGATTCAGAGCTA
>JAGYMJ010000384.1 GCA_018400625.1 Planctomycetota bacterium | reverse complement strand
CGTCGCACAGGCAGGCACAGGGCACGGTGGTGGGGATCAAGTGGGACGTGTTTCACTGAATGTTTTCGAATTTGTCTTTTTATTTGGAGGATTATCTGATGTTCAAATACTCTATCGGACCCTGGAATGTTCACGAAGGAGCGGACGCTTTTGGGCCGGAGGTCAGGGAGACCATACCTCTGGAGAGAAAATTGCGTAAGTTTAAAGAAATGGGCTTTGATGCCGTCCAGTTCCATGATGACGACGCCGTGCCGGATATGAACGAATTGGACGCCGAGCAGATAAAGGAACAGGCCCGGGGCGTGAAAGAGCTGCTTGGAGATATCGGGTTGGCCGCTGAATTTGTGGCGCCGCGCCTCTGGATGGACGCGCGCACTATCGACGGCGGTTTTACTTCCAATAGCGAAGAGGAACGTGAATATGCGCTATGGAGGTCGTTCAGGTCAGTAGATATAGCAAAAGAGCTCGGATGTGACAAATTGGTGCTCTGGCTTGCAAGAGAGGGAACCCTTTGCTTCGAAAGTAAGGACCCCGTGCGGGGAGTCAAACGGCTTATCGAGGCGGTGAATACAATATTAGAATACGATGAAGATATAAAGATACTTATTGAACCCAAACCCAACGAACCGATAGACAGGAGTTTCTGCCCGACTCTTGGGCATGTGATGGGGGTCTCGGCTGCGTCATGCGATCCTGCCAGAGTGGGCGGATTATTGGAATCGGCCCATGCGATACTTGCCGGGCTTGACCCTGCAATGGAAATTGCTTATGCTACCGCTATGGGTAAACTATGGAGTGTGCACCTTAACGACCAGAACGGTATGAAGTTCGATCAGGACAAGTCGTTCGGTGTGGAAAACCTGAGGCAGGCTTTCAACCAGATAAAGGTATTGGTTGAGAACGACTACGGTAAGAATGGCGAGTATATCGGGCTGGATGTTAAGGCCATGCGGACTCAGCGCCTGGAGGACAGTTACAGGCATGCTGCGAACAGCCTCAGGATAGCAAGGCTTCTTGAAGAGAAGGCGCGCAAGTTTGACTATGAATATCAACGTAAGTGTGTTAGTGAGCGCAACTACGAGGCCCTGGAGATGTACGTTATGGAGCTTTTGATGGGTGTTTAGTTTTCTCTGTGCGGGGAGGTAAGTAACCGCTGACGTCGCCCGGCTTCTGGATCGGTTCTGATCCTGAATCGGTCGGTTGGGCAGGGGAGTTATCGGCCGGCAGCGGGGGGGTTATTGTTTTTGGACAACTGATTTTTTTGTGGCTTTCTTTTTGGAGGAAGGTGTTATGGCTAAGGAAGTGAATGTAGGATTGATCGGGACCGGATTCATGAATGTGGCACACAGTTTTGGATTTCGTAATTGTTGGCCCGTCTGGGGCGGTGAGTGCAAACCTGTGATGAAATGTATCGTATCGCGAAAGGAAGAGACCGCACAAAAGGCGGCCCTGGAGCAGGGCTGGGAAGAATACAGCACCGAGTGGCGAGAGATGGTGAAGAGGGATGACATCGACCTGGTCGATATATGCACCCCCAATTTCTGTCACGTGGAAAACGTTCAGGAAACGGCCAAAGCCGGTAAGGATATATTGTGTGAAAAGCCGATGGCTAACGACCTTGCGGGCGCAAGAGCTATGCTTGAAGCGGTTGAAAAAGCGGGCGTGAAAGCTATGTGCGGATTTACATACCGTCAGGTACCGGCTATTCGGTTGGCCCGGGAAATGATCAGTTCCGGTGAACTCGGGGAAATACGTCATTTCAGGGCGGCGTATTTACAGGACTTCATTATGGAACCCGATTTCCCGCTCATTTGGAGGTTGGAGAAGGAATATGCCGGCAGCGGCGCTCTTGGTGATATAGGGGCGCATATTACCGACATAGCTCGTTTTCTCATCGGTGATATAGAAAGTGTTTCAGGCACCCTCGAAACATTTATAAAAGAACGCCCTAAAGAACAGCCGCAGGGTGGAACCAAACTTAAAGATACTGCCGGCGGCAGCGAATACGGCAAAGTAACGGTGGATGACGCCGCTATATGGTGTGGACGCTTTGCCGACGGACCGATAGGCACTTTTGAAGCAACAAGGTTTGCGGGCGGTCGTAAGAACCATAATGGTTTCGAGATAAATGGCGCCAAGGGCAGCATCGCCTGGAATTTTGAAGATATGAATTACCTTGACTACTGGAAGGAAGGCGAAGGGGCCAGGCAAGGGTTCAGGAAAGTTCTGGCGACCAATGAGGAAACGCCCGGTTTTGAGAACTGGTGGCCGGACGGGCATATTATTGGCTACGGCGAGTGTTTTGTAAATCAGATGAAAGAGATGATGGACGCTATTGCCGAGGACCGCGACCCTGAACCGGGTTTTGAAGACGGGGTGAAGTGTCAGCAGGTGCTTGAAGCCGTTACAAAGTCTCATGAAGAAAAATGCTGGATTGATGTGCAGGACGTGTAGGGACTACTGGTGCTGTTTGGGACGATGTACTTGTAAGGAAAGATAAGGGTAAGTCCTCAGTGAACCACGCAGCATCACCACCGTGCCCTGTGCCTGCCT
>JAGYMJ010000383.1 GCA_018400625.1 Planctomycetota bacterium | reverse complement strand
CGGTGACGGCCGTTTTGGGAAGTATTTTGTCGAACAGGGCGCCAATCAAAGACCTTCAAAAGTTATTTATGACCGTTCATATTCGGCAATATCGCTCGCTTCACCGTCGGCCATCGATTGGGAAAAAGTTTTCGCCGGTGCGTCATGGTTCCATATAACCGGCATTACTCCCGCCATCAGCCCATCAGCCGCCGAAATGTCTTTAGATTCGGTAAAAGCTGCGAAGAAGGCCGGACTCACGATTTCATGTGATTTCAATTACAGAAGCAAACTGTGGAACTACGGGAAATCCGCACCGGAAGTGATGACGGAACTCGTGAAACATGTGGATGTCGGGATTGCTAATGAAGAAGATTGTCAGAAATCACTGGGCATTTCCGCCGATGTCGAAGTGGAGAAGGGCGAACTCGCAACGGAAAAATATGAAGAACTTTCCAATAAAGTACTGGATACCTTCCCCAATCTTGATTTAATCGCTATCACCCTGCGGGAAAGCATTACCGCAGACCACAACGTATGGTCGGCTTGCCTGAACGATGGAAACACGTTTTATCTGAGCCCTAAATATGATATAAAGGATATCGTGGACAGGGTGGGTGGAGGCGACTCCTTCAGCGGCGGCCTGATCTACAGCCTGATGAGCGATAAGGCGCCCGAAGATGCACTGAACTTCGCCGTGGCCGCAAGCTGCCTGAAACATTCAATTGCCGGCGATTTCAACAGAATGACTGTCGAAGAAGTTGAAAATCTTACCGGCGGCGATGCTTCGGGCCGGGTGCAGAGGTAAAATCGCCGATTCATTTGAACCCATAATATCTGTGGCAAAAAGCCCGATGGGAGATATTGATGAAGTGCTTGATAATAACAGGAAGCAGAAACCCGGAAGGGCAGACAGCCGGCGCCGCTGCATCGCTCCTCAAAGGACTGAGAAGTGCAGGAGGGGATGGAGAGAACGTGTTCCTGCCCTCCAAAAATATTGAAAGGTGCAGGCAGTGCGATATGAATGGCTGGGGCCTCTGCCGTAGTGAAGGGAAATGTGTTATTGAGGATGATTTCCCCCCCCTTGTTGACAGCATCCGCCGGGCTGATACTCTTGTTTTTGCCACGCCCGTTTATTTCTATGATATAAGTGAAAGCATGCATGCTTTTTTAAGCCGTCTGCGCCGCATATGCAGGAACGAAAACGGTAAAGAAGGCATTGGTGGTAAACCGGCCGTCGGCATTTGTGTTGCCGGCGGCTCGGGCGCCGGGGCGACGGAATGTGCGCTGTCCTTGGAAAAAATGCTTGACTGGTGCGGTTTTAATACGGTTGACATGGTACCTGTCAGACGCCAAAATTTAAATATTAAAAGGCTTTCCCTTGAAAATATCGGCCAATGGCTCATAAATTCCCGGCCTGACTGACATATAATTGAGGGAATCATAAAGGGAAATGTATAGCACCGTGGGGCGCAATGAAACTGTTGGACGGCAATATGGGTAAGTCCTCAGTGAACCACGTGGTATCCTACCGCACCTTGTGTGGCATCCCCACCGTGCCTTGGGAAAACAATTATATCATGAACCCTTATTATATCGACTTGAGAAATTTAGAGTTGCCGCCGGGCTGGAGTCGTGAGTCTCTATGTCTTGATGACGGCACCCGGATCACAGCTCTGACGGCCGATAAAAAAGCCGAAACATTGCGTATTGAGCGATCTTGCCAGGGGCGTTGTCAACTGATTTTTGGCCTTTATCGTGCACCCGGAATGTTCTGTCACTTAGAGGTTAAGATCGGGAATGGGTACTGGCGGCATATTCGACCGGTTCATTTGATAAATGACCGGGAAGGCGGCGTGCAGGAGGCTGTTCTCCCTACACCCGTTTTCAACAAAGTGGATATTCAGATCCGTCCGGTGAATCGCTCGGCTTCAATGGGGGGCTTAGCCTGGATCAGAATCGAAGAGGCCGGCAGCGAAGAAGAATATTGCCCGCAAAAACACAACGTCGGGGCTGTCTTTGACACACATGGGATGTTTGCCCGGGGCGGGATTGATGATGTGAATGATATTGAAGCGATGTTGGCGCCTTTTGTCGTGAGCGATTTTGACCGAATTTGCTGGGGTGTTGGCGCTGGAAGTTTCCGTATGCTCTACTTTTCTCAGGTCCTTCCCTTTTTTGGCAAGGGGCAGACATCATTTTACAATGAAACCAATTCCTGCGTCGCTGCAACCATGAAAGCTTTTCACGACAGGGAGATTGACCCTTTTGATACTGCGCTTCAGTTTTGCCACCGTAACGGTATGAAGTTTTGGGCAAATGATCGCATCTGCCACTGCTGGCCGCCGGGCGGTTTTAATGATGACTTTGCCGCGCCTTTCTACCTCGAAAACCAGCACCTGAGAACGGTGAATGCTGCGGGAGGGCGCAAAGCGACCTTGAGTCTCGCGCATAAAAAGTTTCAGGACCTGAAAATCGCGCTCTATTGCGAATGGGCGGAAAAGAACGTGGACGGCATTTATATCGATTTGATGCGTAAACCCGGCGTAATGGGAATTGACGGACCCGTCGTGCGCGAATTTGAACATCAAATCGGTCGTGCACCGGAAAACAGTGATTATCAGACGGAAACGTGGTTTAAAATAAGAGCCGGGTTTGTAACAGATTTCATGCGGCGAGTGAGGAGTGCTCTCGACAGTATTGGGCGCCGAAAAAACAAAAAAATCGCAATAGCCGTCCAGGGGTTTGCCGAACCCAAATACCTTCCCAACATCGGTATGGTTGACGTCAATCTCATCGAGGGGTATGATATCCGCACCTGGGCGGAAGAGGGATTGATCGATATTTTTGCCCCTTCTACAAGCCGCCATTATCAACCAATCTCACTTTCATTTCATCATAACCTCCTGCAGAGCACTGCTTGCGAATTGTGGGGTTGTCTGGGGCAGCATCATTCAGCACTGCTGCCGGACGATTACCGGCATGATGTTTACTTTGGCAACGGTGAGAATAAAAACATTACACCCATTGCGGATATTGATCCACTGCGGATAATGCGCAATGCCGCCGATTGTTATAACCAAAACGCCCAGGGGATATTTCTCTGGGAAGCGGGACATATCGCGGGATGCCCAACACGGTGGAATGACTTGCGTACACTCGGGCATCGCAAAAAATGGCAAGAGAAGTTTAAGCCGGCTATCGGCCCATTCGACGGCAGGCATCACATTCGGCAGTTAAGCGTAAAGCATCATTCCGTTCGGCCGAGCTCTGATTGAATATAGCCGAACCTTTCAGCGCGACTCAGCACACTTTTTTGAGTTCAGCGGTGCTCATATCCTGGCGCAGGAGCGTATTGAACATGACGAACTGCGCCTGTTCGCCCTTGCCGGCAACAGCAAGGTCAGTCCTCAGTGAACCCCGTGGCATCCTATCGCACCTTGTGTGGCATCCCCACCGTGCCTTGTGCCGGTG
>JAGYMJ010000382.1 GCA_018400625.1 Planctomycetota bacterium | reverse complement strand
AGCGGGCCGTGCGGATGAACGGCGGAGTTTAGGGCGTTGGCGCCTCGTAGTGCTTAATCATCATTCCACCGGCACAAGGCACGGTGGAGATGACACACAAGGTGCGGTAGATGCCACGTGTTTCACTGAATATTTACGGCATGTTCTGCCCGAAATCGCCGCAGCTTTTTCAGATCTGGCAAATTATTTTGGAAAGAATTTATTAATTTACCGAAGGAGGCTGATCCCTTGACCGCACAACTGGTGTCCTACATTGCCCCGGCAGCGCCCGCCACACGGCGACCCGCAACCGGAGATGAGCCGTTTCTGCGTCCGGAAATCGGCTTCACACCGGGTTGGTACAGGCAACATCTCGATATCGATTTCGGCGAACGCTGGCATACCGATGTCAGGTACCGGCGGCGCACCGTGATAGCGATGCGCGAAGAACTCCGCCGGCGCTTCCCCCGCACCTCAATCGGCGGAATCGACCGGCCCGATGATCGGTTAGACCTCCTCACCGGCGTCTTCGGCGCCGCACCGGTCGCTGCTATTTTCGGACTGCCTATCGTGTATGCGTGCGACAACTGGCCCAATCTCGGCCACAGCCATCTTTCGCGGGAAGATGTGTCTGTTCTGGAGCCGCCCGACCTGGACACCAACCCCTTTTTCCGCGGGCTGATGCGGCAGGTGGACAGGATCGTTGAAATGGAAGGGCGATGCGAAGGGTTTATCAATGGGCAGGGTGTCCTCAACGTGGCCCAACGCCTGCGCGGGCAAAACATTTTCATCGATCTTTACGAGGCGCCGGACGTATGCCGGCATCTTTTTGAGGTCGTCGCGGACGTCATCATTGACGCCACCCGGCGCGTGCGGGAGCGACAGCGGGAGAGCGGTGTGGATTACCGTTTCGCAACCGTCAGCAACTGTTCGGTCAACATGGTCTCGCCGGAACATTACGCCGAGTTTCTTCTTCCCTGTGATCATCGCATTGCGCGGGCATTCGACTCTATAGGTGTTCACAACTGCGCCTGGACCGCCGACCCGTACCTCGAACACTACGCATCACTTCCCCATCTCGGGTACATTGATATGGGGCTGGGGTCGGATTTGCGTCAGGCGCGTGCGCTCATGCCCGCCGCCCGCCGCGCCCTCATGTACACGCCGATGGATATGGCTGATAAAACGCCGCAGGAATTGCAAGCCGATTTCGAACACATCGCGTGCGAATACGGGCCGTGCGACATCGTGATCGCAGACATCGAGGCCGGAACTTCCGACGAACGGGTTCTTCTCGCCGTGGAATTGTGCCGGGAGATAAGTGCTGCGGCAGAGACAAGCGGAGAATGTGAAACTCATGAAAAGTTTTATTTATAACAGCCCTTTCGGTAATATAGAACTGACCATTAAGGGCAAGCTTCTTGTCAAAGTCCAACCAGGCAGATTTCAAGTGCAAGAAACATCTTCTTCTCAATCGAGTGTCGAATGCCATCCCGGAAGAAATGTGTTTACTGTCTTCCTTGACACCTATTTTTGTCATAATCCGGCATCACCACCGCTTGAAAAGATAGATTTTAATTGTCTCACGCCTTTCCAACTTGAATGTTACAGGAATTTGCTTAGGATTATTTATGGCGAAAGGGTGAGTTATGGAGAGTTTGCCAAGATGATAGGCAGGCCGAAGGCGGTCCGGGCGGTCGGACGGGCGATGGCGGCCAATCCTTTCCCCATCTTTATTCCATGCCATCGTGTTGTCGGAGCCGATGGCAAGACAGGCGGTTTCAGCGCCGGTGAAAAATGGAAAAACGCGCTTCTCCATCATGAAGCGACTTGTTCTTAAGATCATTGAAATCACAGAAAAAACATGCATCACACAAAGTCACAAAGCACACAAAGGAAGACAAAAAACATTATTAAAGGCTAGTATCCATCTGGCTTCACAACTCCCGGTAGCGTGCGTGCAACCTGCTCATGGGATCATTCCTTATGCTTGAAAAATGCTTAAATATGTATTATAATAAACGTTATAATTTGATTTTGCAATGTCATTAGCGTTCATGAGGACATCGACAATGAAAAAAACTCCGTTTATTTCCCATTCCCGGGACGAAGAGACAATGGAGGCCAAAGCCCGTTGGTTCCAATCCCTGACTGTCGAAGAACGCCTACAGATGCTGTGTGACCTCACGGATTTAGCACTTTCCCTGACCCCCTCATTAGCGGAACAAAAACATGCTGAACCGATTCCAGGACGTGTTCAGGTCCTTACAAGAACATGATGTCAAGTATGTTGTTATCGGCGGTATTGCTTCAGTTATACATGGCATACCGCGTGCGACGTTTGATCTCGACATACTGATCGAAGCCACCCCCGAGAATGCACGGCGGCTGCTGGATGCTCTTATTGGGGCCGGTCTGGGTACCGCGCTGCAGACCTCGGCGCAAGAAATTCTGGATTATGAGATCACCGTATTTCAAGACCGCGTCCGTGTGGACGTGCAGACTTCGACACCCGGCATAGAGTTCTTGGAGGCTTGGGCACGCCGTATGACCGTCAGTTATCAGAACTCGGGAATATTCGTCTTATCCAAACAGGACCTTATTCAGTCGAAACGTTCGGCAGGGCGTGACATCGATCTCGAAGATGTGCGTCTGCTGAAGATGCAGGATCAGGACAGTGCTCCGTCCCGTGAGTAGGGCCATTCATCAATCCGTATCGAGTTCCGTATTGATGCCCACCGTTCCTTCCGGGAGTTTGGCTACTTCTTCCTGGTAATTGGACCAGTCAACGCGCCAGGGTTTTTTGCGGCGGAATTTATTCACGAATTTTTTCGTCAGCACGTCCCGTTTTTCCAGGCTCGCTATGCATGATCGCGTACATCCACCGGCTCCGCATATCGCTTTACCGGCGTTATAGACTTTGGGCGGTGCCTGGTAAAAAGGCGAAATTTCGTTCGGTTTGTATTCCTCTTTTCCAAAAATGTAATGTCCCTTCTCGCCGGAGGAATCCACGGGTTTGCCGCCGCGGAAGTAAAGGTCGCACTTTTTGCAGTCGATCTCGCCCCATTCCAGCTCATGCCCGGCAATATTGACCTTGACGGTTTTCTGTCCGGCGATGGCGCCGCCCGGGCAGGCCTTCACACAGGCCATGCACCTGTTGCAGAGCTGCGGGCCGTCGTAAATGGGGTCCGGTTCCAGTTCAAGTTCGGTCAGGACAATACCTAAGCGCACCGCTGGCCCGAATTCCGGGGTGATAAGCATTTTGCTCCATCCGATCTCCCCAAGCCCTGCTGCGAACCCCGCTAATCGCAGGTGAACCATTATATCCGGAGCGGGTTTTCCCTGTTCGACCGGTTTGCTGAACCCGGTGCGCAGTTTCCCCTCATTATCAATAGCCCGCCAATCGCTCATATGTCCCATAGGAATGGCCTCATATCCCATATCCTCAATATTTCTGGAAAGGTTATTGACGGTGACGGGCATGAAGGTGTAGGTGATGGCCCCGTATCCCATCGAAGAATAATTGCTGAAGAAGGTACCTTCTTCAATACCCCGCAGCGAGCCACGCAGCACACGGAAACCGACCACGATGCATGATTTGGCGTCCGGCATAATATAACGGGGGTCCATTTGTTTCGGAGCGCCTTCAAACCGGCTCATCGGCGCGATGCCCACGAGGTCGGCGCCCTCGGCTTTCGTGTATCTCTTGATGTCGTCCGTCAGTTGACGTCTTTCTGTTCTATTCATCTTCACCTCTTTGTTTCAAGCTATATGTTGTCCATCTCCTTCACATTGACAAGAATTTTGTCAAGAACTTTACGGCAATACTCGCATTGATCGCACTCCCGTGAGCATCCCGAGGTTTTATCGAACCAGTCCTCCGGGAAACGCGAATTATC
>JAGYMJ010000381.1 GCA_018400625.1 Planctomycetota bacterium | reverse complement strand
GTGCAAGTATTCCCCCGGAATTCCAGGGAAGGAGCCTGCGTCCTCTGATGGGCAATGAGACCCCGGATGACTGGAGAGAGGCGATGTATTACCGTTATTGGATGCATAAAATGGGCCATAATGTCTATGCCCATTATGGGATCCGAACTCAACGTTATAAGCTCATATATTATTATTCCGATGGGCTCGGGCAGATCGGCACGGTTGATGAAACTTATGAGCCCGAATGGGAACTTTTCGACCTGCAGGAAGACCCTTGTGAAATGAATAATGTGTATGGCCAAGAAGCATATGCTTCAGTCAGAAGTGAACTCAAGACGGAATTGCACCGACTCCAGGATGAACTGGATGATGAACGTTATTATAAAGATAAAGATTAAAAAGTGAGTTGAAATGAATAAAAAACCGAACATCATCTACATACTAGCGGACGACATGGGATATGGGGACGTATCCTGTTTGAATGAAAGTTCTCAAATCAATACGGCGAATCTGGATCGTATTGCCTCTGAAGGAATGGTATTCACGGACGCCCATGCCACATCAGCCGTCTGCACGCCTTCCCGATACGGCATCCTGACCGGCCGATATAACTGGAGGTCTGCGCTTAAAAAGGGAGTCACTTTGGGTTACTCTGGACCGCTTATCGAACCGGAACGGATGACGGTAGCGTCGATGCTCAAAGATAACGGCTACCGCACGGCCTGCATAGGAAAATGGCATCTGGGCTGGGACTGGGCGCTTAAAGGCAGCAGAGAAACCGATGTTGATTTTGCCAAACCCATTTCCGGGGGGCCGACAGAACTGGGGTTCGACGAGTTCTTTGGTATCAGCGCTTCTTTGGATATGCCCCCCTATGTGTATGTGGAAAACGATATGCCGACCGCCGAGCCGGATCGAATCGGGCCGGGCGAAAAGGGGAAAAAGTTTTGGCGAGAAGGGCCTATCGCTCCGGATTTCAGACATGATGATGTTCTGCCCACTCTGCAAGATAAAGCTGTAAGTTTTATCGATCGGCATGCCGGAGGCGAGTCGCCTTTCTTCCTCTACTTCCCCCTTCCGGCCCCTCACACGCCCATACTGCCTACCGAAGAATTTCGCGGCAAATCAGGCGCTAATGAATATGCGGATTTTTGTCTCCAGATTGACGAGGTGATAAGAAGTATTGATCAAGCTCTGAAAAGGCACGGAATTTCTGAAAATACGCTGCTCATTTTTACAACGGACAACGGATGCTCACCTGCCGCCGATTTTGAGGAACTGGCAGAGTGCGGGCATTATCCCAGCTATGTCTTCCGCGGCCATAAAGCGGATATCTATGAAGGCGGGCACCGTGTTCCCCTGATAGCTCGCTGGCCCGATGTGATTGCGAAGGGAAGTGTTTGCGATGAAACTGTCTGCCTGGTGGATTTGCTCGCGACTTGTGCCGATATCAACAATGTCGAATTGCCTGACAATGCCGGCGAGGACAGTGTCAGCAACCTGCCGGTCTGGAAAGGGGAGGAACGCGATAATTCTTTGCGCGAAGCGACAATCCATCATTCTTTTGATGGCTCTTTCTCGATAAGAAAAGACCATTGGAAACTGGAAATGTGCCCGGGGTCCGGCGGCTGGAGTCATCCTCAGCCCGGCGAAGAATGCGAAGGTTTGCCGCCTATGCAGCTCTATGATTTAAACGACGATATCGGGGAAAGAAAAAATGTCTATGCAGATTACCCTGAAGTTGTGGGAGAACTCAAGGCATTGCTGACCAAATATGTCGAAGAGGGGCGGAGCACACCCGGTGAAAGGCAGGAGAATGAAGGCGGCAACCGGTGGGCGCAGTTGTGGTGGATATGATTAAAGTCACCTTACTCAATCACATCTTGAGATCAGCCCTTTCGACGGCAATTTGAATATAGAGCCGATAATGCTATAATGAGTTTACAGAAGGTATCCAGTCAACCACGTCCTGACTCAAAAAACCAACGGGTGAAGGAGACGGGAATTTTCAAGATAAAACCAGGAATAATTATGGGAGTTGATTTCTATGCCGGATATAAAACCTTACGAACCTCAGAAAATTGAAAAATACTGGCGTCAGTATTGGAAAGAGTCCGAACTCTTCTCGGCAAAGGATCTGGATAAGGATAAAGAGAAGTTTTATTGTCTTGTCATGTTCCCCTATCCTTCCGGAAAACTTCACGTGGGCCACGGCCGCAACTACATTATGGGCGACGTGGTAGCCAGATACAAGATGATGCAAGGCTACAATGTGTTGACGCCGATGGGATGGGATGCATTTGGCTTGCCGGCCGAAAATGCTGCAATAAAGAATGGTATCCATCCGGCGGAATCGGTCGCCAAAAACATTAAAACCATGAAGCACCAAATAGGCTTGTTGGGGGTGGAGTATGATTGGGACAGGGAAGTCAATACGAGCCGGCCGGATTATTACAAATGGACGCAATGGATTTTCCTGCAGTTATATAAAGCCGGACTGGCATACCGCTCGGAATCGCCGATCAATTGGTGCCCGAGTTGTCAGACCGGGCTCGCTAATGAAGAAGTAAATAATGGGATCTGTGAGCGCTGTGATACGAAGGTGATCGAA
>JAGYMJ010000380.1 GCA_018400625.1 Planctomycetota bacterium | reverse complement strand
CCGGCCTGTCTGCGTGCGACGCACAGGCAGGCACAGGGCACGGTGGTGATGAAACAACGGGGTTCACTGAATATTTAACGTGGTTCAGCGAATATTTACGCAAAAAAAAACGTCTGTGCTTACATTTTGGGATTTTACTGAAGGAGGACGGACATGGGAACGGCCTTGACAGACGATACAGCCGACGCTCTCACCAAACAGTTGCTTAAGGCGCGTATTGCAATGTTTACCAGTACTTTCTTGAGCGGGTTGGCCCGCTGGACCGCGGTCAATCTGGGGATTTGGGGCCTGCTTTTATTGGGTGACAGCCTGATCGCATTGCCCGTTGAACTCCGTCTTCCGTTAGCTGTTTTTGCCTTCACATTTACCGGCTGCACGCTCTACAAGTGGGTGATCAAACCCGCCAGGCATTTCTACAGTCTTGATCAGACGGCGCTTAAGCTCGAAAAACGTTACGGAATACCCCGCAATCTGCTCATCAACTCCTATCAATTGAGTCATCAGGAACTGACTGAAGAAGAGGCTGAGTTGGCCCGCCAAACGGTCAGACAGGGCGTGGGTTGGGTCAGCAAGTTCAAGGATGGAGACGTTTGGGAGGTAAAGACCTTATTAAAAATAAGCGGCGTTGCATTTGTTGTATTCGCAGGTTTTCTTTTTTTCGCAAGTTTCGCTCCCGATCACCTGAAAAGTTCTTTTAAACGGTTCAGCCTCCTCTTTGCTGATGTCCCCCCGCCCGGTAATGTATCCCTTACCGTTAATCCCGCAAGAGATATCACCGTCGCGGAGAATGAAAACCATGAGGTTTACCTGCTGGTAGAACCGCGCAGACGCCATAGGGAATCCGCGGATACCATTGCAGATCATTATCCCCGGATTGCAGTCGAAGAAGCTGCAAGTGTTGGTATTTCACGCAGCGATACCGAAAACAGCCAAAATATGATACCTGTAGCTGACAGTCAAATAAGGGAGTCTTTCGAGTCACGAACAGGCCATGAGGCGACGGAAGAGAATCTTGAAAAATACGCTTCGGATTTTGAGAAAAGGGCTCTCCGGGATGACTCTGCACTTTTTCTCTACCAATTTCGCGAGATGAGGCACCCGCTCGCATTCCGGATTTTCCACAATCCCGGACGCACCTACACCAAAAGTTATCGCGTTAAAGTGGAATCAGCGCCGGAAATCGTTGAATCGGAGTTCCGTATAACCCCCCCGCAATATACAGGCCGACCCCAAAAGCAAGAACCCGGCCCCCCCCGCTCAATCCACGGACTGCCGGGTTCCAGGCTTCAAATAGTCGTTCAACTTGATCGCCCCGTTAATAATCTTTTTTGGCTGGCCAATGAGGATAAGGTTCAATTCGAAGAGTTTGGAAGCTCCACCTGGAAAGCCCAGACCCATTTGCAAGAATCCACTTCCTATGAAATTTTCACTTCGCCTGACGACGGCGAATACAGACAAATTATTGCCGGAGGAAACCTGTTAGCCCATCGCGACAACCCGCCTTATGTAGAATTCGTCACCAAACTGTTTAACCGTGAGGCATGGCCGGGGGAAACGATAAGGGTGAAATTGCGGGCAAAGGATGATTATGGTGTTTCGGCCATCATACTTACCGCTGAACGCACGGAAACTTCGGAAGCTGACAGAAGAGAAATGGCCCGCTGGAATCTTCAAGGCCCGCCGGGAGGCCAGGAGCCCGAACCCGTCACCTACATGCTGCGGATGGACCCGAGCATCTTGACTCCCGGAGAAGATTACCTGTTCCGCGCCCAGGCAACGGATTTCCATCCTGACAGGCAGACCGGTGAATCAAACCCCCTTCTTGTCAATGTTAAATCCATGGATGACATGCCCGACAATTTTGATGTTTCAAACGCTTTTGAGGCGCTCGAAAAGGCTATCGGACAACAGAGACGAGCGCTGTCCAACACCCGAAATGTCATCAATTATATGGACGCCGTTCTGGGACAGGACCCCGACAGCCCCGGGTTTTCTTTTTACAACCATCGTGCACAGATTTTCTTGCGTCAGCAGAGGGTCGGTGATTTACTCAAAGAAGTGACTGCGCAAGCCGCCGACTCCCATAATCAATGTATTAGCGAACTGAAAAATATCCAACAAAATCATGTCGAACCTCTTATTAAAAGAATCGGGAAATTATCTCATGACACCGAGCCATGGTTCAGCCACCGCGAAAGAGTTGTTGAAGAAGTGGATGATGATTACAGGGGGATGGATGGACAGGAAATAAGATTTAATGGCAAAGAAGCGCGCTATGTGGGTATCCGGATGAAGAATACAAGCGGTTCTTTTTCCCTGTCAAAACTCGAGTTTATGGAAAACGGTGAAATTATTCCACCACCCTATATCGATCAATTCAAATTAGCTCCGATTTATAAGGAATGGGACGGGCCGGTAGCGTTTGTGAACATTAATCGCGCCGACCTGAACAATATTACCGAAAAAGCTTTGAACGCTGAGCTTCAAGGTACCGGAAACGAGATAATGAACCTGCGCGGTATGGTCAAAGGAGCTCCGGACAGAAATGCAGCTCTTTACGCCGCCCGTACCCTGCATTGTGAAGAAGCGCGGAGAGTGTTTTTATATGCAGGAAGCAGCGATACCCTACGTGTCTGGGTCAACGGTAACCTGCAAATAAGTTCCCTGACAAGACGTTCTGCACGACCCGATCAGGAACGTGTCGGCGTGCGACTCAGGAAGGGGAAAAATATTGTTGTCGCCGAAATCTCGGCAGGTGACAGAGACCCCGCACTGGCCATGAGATTCACTGAACGGGACGGTACACCTCTGGCGCTTACAGGAAAGGGCCGATTTGTTGATGCCCTGACTCCGGAAATCGTCCACGTCGGCAGTGGGACGGAAACCGCCGGCAATGCACTGGACCGGAACTTAAATTCGCGATGGCGAGTGGAAAACGATGACCGCGATCCACTTCTTATCGCCGACATCGGGCACACCAGAAACCTGTCGGGAATCAAAATGTATATTCATAACGGCACCTTTGATACTTTAGATGTATATGCAGCAGATGATCTCAAGGTTTATAACTCGATGCCGCCCATCATTGAAGAAGTTGAAAATCAACAAGAAGAAATTCTCGACAACCTGGCGGCAGTCCGCACCGCCTGGCTTGAGAGAGAAGGTGAATCGGCCGGCATGCTGGCCGCCCATAGGGAAGAAACGGAGGACGATATGATGGAAGAAAACCCCAAATTGGAAGAAGAATCCGGTATCGCCCTGGCTTCCGAAGACCTGAAAAGGGCAAGCGGTGTTTTGTTGGATGCTCATGAAGAAGCTCTCAAACTTTCCGAACAGCGTAATAGTGTGCTGGATCAGTATGGCGAAGATTTTACCGG
>JAGYMJ010000379.1 GCA_018400625.1 Planctomycetota bacterium | reverse complement strand
CCGGCCTGTCTGCGTGCGACGCACAGGCAGGCACAGGGCACGGTGGTGATGTGGCAACGTGGTTCACTGAATAATTCCCCCAATCCCCCTATATACATTCATTGTTGATTTCCTGAACAGAGGTTTCCTTGTCGCCATGGAAGTCAAAGGCTGTATCGGCGCTCACCAGGCAGTTGACCATTTTAATTCTTTCCCATCGCCCCTGAACCGCGATATCGCATCGCACTCCCTCTTCGTTGTTGAGGGACATATTACTGAAATAGGCTTCATTGACGAGGGCGCCGGGGCCGCTGCAAAACATACCGCGTCCCAAAGATGGTGTTCCCTTGGCTACAGTAATATTAACATTATCAATAAAGAGACGTTTGATGCGGCCACCGTTTTCCAGGAACCGGCCGTTGTAAGGGTTTTTCTCATAACTGCATCCATTGATTATCAGGGTATCTACTGCAACATGCTGGTTTTCCAACCAAATATGGCCCTGTCTTTTGTGTTCTTCCGTCTCAGGAGAGCCTTCAACCGTGCAGGCCAAATTCCTGACAATGATCGTTCCATACGGTGCTGAAGACTCATAGTGGGAGGATATTAAAACGGCATTGACATGGTATTTGCCGTAAATGCCGTCGATGGTGATCTCATCCATCTGGTGCCTGCCGGTGGACAGCAGCCGAACGGCTCTGTATCCTGTCATCCCATGACAGACATGAATATCACGAATGACAACATGCTTGATTTTCCCCTGGAGAAATGGTGTCCACAATCTATTGGTCCCCGTGCCTTTTTCGGGTTTATCAACCCCCGGCGGGAACTTAGGATATGCGCTGTCGCCGCCGTTCAACGCTACCATATCATCCCATGTGCGCCCATAAATGTTGCTGATCACGCCGTTATAACATTCACCTTCCAGGTGGATACCATCCTGATTCGGACGCAGCTCACGCATGTCCAGCATGATGTTCTCAATAGTGAAACCGCAGAGCACGGCAGCTTCAAAAAAGTAGGCATCCGGATCGTAAAGTTTGGTGTCGCGCAGGACAAAACCTCTTACATTTACAATTTGCATAAGATGTCCTCTGAAACCAAAACTGCCCCAGCGATAACTTTGGCGGGGGTTCTTACCGCCGTTGGAATCCCAAATACCTCCTGTGATTTTGATGTTTTCCTCCGGTTCACCAAGCACCCAGTCTCCCGGACGATCATTCGGCCCGGCGTAACGGGGAAAATCAGGGTCGGCAGCAAAATCGGGGAATTCATCTTCAAAATACCGCTGGTCGGCCCAGATTGTTCGCAGCATGGTACAGCATGCATTATCCGCCAACCATACAGTGAACGACGGATCGAGGTGAAGCCAGGTGCCACCGGAGATCACGAGAGAATCCGAAATAAGTGCGGTTCCCGTGCCACGAAGCCGGACTTCCCCTCTCTGATCGAGGCACTTTTGTATTGCCGCCGTACAATCGGTTAAACCATCATAAACCGCACCGAACCAGATCGGCGAAAAAACGGCATTCCACCGCCCGTCCAGCGTTATTTCCGATCCGAAAATCCGGGAAAATGGATCCGCGGAGATGGTTGCATCATGACCGGTAACCGTTCCCGCACCGGTCAATAATCCACATTCCCCGAAAACGAGTTTCACACCGGCAGGCAGAACAATGTCGTCATTCATATCTATCTCATCTTCGATCTTCAGAATGCCGACATTCTCTGCATGGGTAATCGCGCTTTCAAGCGATGAATAATCGGCATCTGAATCTGAAGCAGCAATACGAATCAATCTGTTGGCCATATCTCTCGATTTTTTTCTTTTGGTCATTTTATCCCGTTGCCCCTATCGGCAAAAATTGTAAAAACCACCATAGATTACGACTTTCTGCGCTTGTGTTTGAGTTCAAAGACAGGGGGGGCTACAAGTCGAATATAGAGTATGCGTTGTCCCTGAGCAGGTGACCGGCTATGTTAACGGCGTCATCTTCATTACCGCGTCCGCTCATTACTAAATCTTCGGCCAGCACTTTGGCGAGCAGGCGGCGGTACATCTTGTATTTTGCATAGCCGAATTCCAGCTTATTCATGTCGCTGTAATAACCTATCAACTTGTTTTTCGGCACGCTCTGCAGGCGCGCTGCAAGGTTGCGTTCGATATATTCCGGTATGCTGTGGTAGCGCCAGTGGCCGCAGACAACAACATTTTGAATTAACCAGCCGTAGGAGATGAGTTCCTGCGCCTGACTCTCGCTCAATACCGACACGCACCAGTTCAAATGAGGGAAACTGTTGAACAAGGGCAGTAGAGAGCGCAGTGTCGCATCAGCTCCCGGGAGGTCCTTACCGTATTGCATCCCGTGCCGATATGCATCGGGAACGGCGCCGCTCTTAAGCATGACGGGGAGTCCATAGACATTGCAAAGCTCAGCGAGGGCAAACAGGGCGCCGCACTGTAAGTGGACGTTTTCTTGCGCGCTTAAAGGTTTATTGCCCCCGCTCTTTTCGATAGCGGTGTCAAAATCACGCTCAACTATCGGGAAAACCTGGAAATCGTGGGGGAGCTCGATACAGGCGCCGACGCAGTCATTCTGCATGAAATATTTCAGTATCTCATCAAAGGCATCCCGAACCGAAGTCGAATCCGATAGGGCGATTTTAGCTTTTTTCTTTAGTTTTTTTCTGACCTTTGGATTATCAAGACCAAATATCAGATCATTAGCGTTAATGACGGGAATAAACACTTTTGAGTCTTTTTCCGGTATGGATTCCCAGAAACTGGTCTTAACAAACACTTTTTCGATCGCGGCCTTCTCCAGTATTGCATTGTCCCTTCCGGGTTCTTTTCTCTTGGTCAGAACAAGCTGGGCAAGTTCTTCCCAGTTTGTTTCCGTCAGTTTATCATGGGGAAAATCAAAAAGGTCCCTGGCAATATCGATCATCCATTGGTATTGAACAGTGTTATCAAAAGCCTCCATGAACGAGAGCACACCTGCTATCATTTCTTCGTCTGAGCGCCCTTTCGCAACGATTTCTCTGTTCATGCCCGAACTGAAAGCCTGTTCCGTTAAATAATGATAGCCCAAAATGTCCCATAAATTCTCGGAATGGGGGGCTTGCCATGAAATGTTTGTGTGAATGTCTATGGCGGGTATTTTGTTTATGGCACCCAGTAAACGCTGTTGTATTTGATCAGACGTTTGCATTTTTTTATACTCCATAAAAAGCTGCTCAATAAAACGGAAGATTTCTGTCGAATTTTTTTGCAAGTGTTCTGTTTATTTTAAATCACTGCAACGAATAATACAAGAATAAGGATCAGTATTCTTTTTCGTAAGTCCTCAGTGAACCCCGTAACATCACCACCGTGCCCTGTGC
>JAGYMJ010000378.1 GCA_018400625.1 Planctomycetota bacterium | reverse complement strand
ACTCCTCCACCGGGACAAGCCCGGCGGTAGGAATCCCCAATCAACGTGGTTTACTGAGAACTTCCACATATTGTATATGCCCTGTCATGCTATTTCAAATTTATCTTCAATTTTTTTTATTATCCTGTCGGGCAGCTTAGGCTCTTGCGGTTTCTTAATAATTTCCAGAGCCCGATTTCTTGACGATTCAAGCAGATCGATATACGAAAATTCATCAACTGTATCACGTTTTTTATTAAGATATTTACTGGTCAGGTCGGATTCCAGATATTCCGTTCGCATATAATCTATCGTATGCTTAAATTCCATGAATGAACCGCCCGGGCCGGCCTGCTCTATTTCATCGAAAGCGAGGGTATCTTCGTTGACTTTTATACCTTGCAGCATTTTAAGGGCCATTCCAATGATTTCATTATCGATAACCATCTGACCGTAGTCGACCGTTTTGATGGAATCCAGCACACCGGCCGCATGATGTATATAATTCGAACCGGCAAGTGCGCATTGTGAAATAGAGAATGTTTTCTCATACATCGCCTGAAAACTCGGCACGCTGGCTTCGGTAACCCCGGCAGAACAGTAATTAGGCACATCGATATAGGTAGCGAGTTGTGATATGGCCGCATTCATCAGCCCGAATTCGACGCCGCCGGCCTTAAAACTCAAGTCCCGCATATCGGCGATGGCGGGTATGCCGCCGTAAAGCACCCGGGCGCCCGGATTGATAAGTTGTGTAAAAACTATGCCGGCAAGCTCTTCTGCATGAAGCTGACACAAAGTGCCGGCCATTGTGACCGGAGCTGTAGAACCAGCCATCGGCGCTGAAGAGAGCGCAACAGGCATATTATTGCGTACAATCTCCATCAGAACGGACGTTCTTGTGCGTTCAAATGTGAGCGGGCTTTTCATCCAACCGACCATAAAGGATATGAAGGGCGTTTGCTGGAGCTGCTTTTTGCCGCCTGCAATGAGCGCGGCCATGTCGGTTATTCTCCCGACTTCCTCAACGGAATAAGCATTGCCCATCACATGTTTATTGGTGTTTGCCAGCGAGGCAAAAAACTCATTCAAGCCCAGATCCTTCTCCGGTAAGTCTCTGGCCGTACAGGGGCGGATATAGAAATGAATATTCTTCATTTCTTCGACAATCTTGGCCAGATCGGCTATATCCCTCAGCTTACCGTCTCGGAGCTCTCCGCTCTCAGGATCGATAACATGCAGTGCCGCCCCGCCGGTCCCCATATGCACCTTAAAGTTTTCCAACTCCAGTTCATGACCGCCTTTTCTGCCAAAAAGAGTGACTTTTGACGGGGCCGTTTCAAGATGAGTTTCCACCATCTTAGGGGGGATTTTGACCATGCCGGCCTCCTTATCCACGGCAGCGGCGGAGGAAGCAAAAACATCTATCGCTTCCGGCAATTCAACCCTTATACCAATTTGTTCCAATATCTTAAGGGCTTTTTCATGCATCCTTCCGACAGCATCGGGGCTAAGCGGCTTGTATTTCCCTCCTACAAGACCTTTGGTCATTTAAGACTCCCGTAATTTAGCGTCGATTTAATGCGAGGGCGCTGATAAATAGATAGACAAGAAAATCCAATCGAGTAAATATTCAGTAAACCCCGTCTCACTTGATCACCACCGTGCCCTGTGCCGGTGGGATGATGATTAA
>JAGYMJ010000377.1 GCA_018400625.1 Planctomycetota bacterium | reverse complement strand
TACGGGGTTCACTGAGGACTGAGCAACAAACAACGGGCAACAAACAACTGCTTTTCCGGCTTGTCCGGGTTATACGTTCCCGGGATCGTAAATATTATACTTCGTGGCATCCCCCCCCCGGCACAAGGCACGGCGGGGAGGTCACGGGTTTCACTGAGGACTTACCCGGGGTTGGCGCTGTGCTTTTTCACCTCTGCTATTGGATGATTTGGCGGATTAATTCTTCAAATTCACGATACTCTAAGCGTACATGCACTAATTGGCCCTCTGTCTTCCGTTTGATTTCGATGTTTTCTATCTCGTTTTGTGCGATATCTTTTGTTAAAAGAATATTGTGCCAATCCAGTAATGTCCTTTCGATGATATCCCCAATAAGCTGTGCATTTTCTTTATGTTTACTTTTCACGAAAAGGTCCAGCTCAGCTTTTTCCCGCGATAAAATATGAAAGGAACCACTCAGCGAATCAATCAAATCTATCTTTTCTGAAGACGGCATGAGATGAGATAATGCTTCGTTTTCAAGTGCCGGCATATCTAATAAACTCTCTTTAGCTGATCTTAGCTCGCCTTTTTGGTTGGAAAACACAAAATATAGGAGGGATTCAGGATCAATATGCCGATACATTTCTTTGAGGTGGGATGGGCCACTGTAAGGAACATTTTCTTCCTCTTCAATGTCCTTTAATATGTCTATCCAATCTTTAATGATTTCTGTTCTATTGGCGAGGAAGAAATTGTTTTCAATTGCAGAAACAGCAAATCCACCGGCAGGAGATACGGCTATGCGTGTTTCTCTGTAATCCTCAATCATTCCACCTTTCTTTTCCAGTTCTCCTATGGCTAACCGTGTTATCAGGCGCATCAGCGCACCGGCGCGGCTTATCGAACCAATTAAACCCTTATGGAATCGGCGCTTTTCACTTCTTCCCGTCAACAGACTTTGTATAGAATCTGATAATCCTTCGTCAATATGCACGAGGTCCAATTCCTCCGGTTTGACCAACTCGGGTTCCGGGAGATGATACAGCAGGGATACGCAATGAACAGGAGTCCATTGAGCTAATCTTTGCGGGATTTCATCCGCTTCCCTGATCAGGGTTTCTTTTTCTTCCTCAGTCATATCTATGCCGGCAGGAGGGCGTTGGGCAAGAGCGGTTAATAAATCAACGAGTCCCTCATCTTCAGGGGCGATCTGCACGACGAGAAAACCATCAGCATCCGGCAGTAAAAACAACTCATGCGGACTCACAGGTTCTGAGCGGAGTAACATATGTGTTCCGATAAATATGCCGATAATGCCAATGATGACAATCCCCAGGCACCCGCCGCAGCATCCCATCCAAATTTTATTATTTTTTTGTTTGCCGGGCGGTTGAAGTTTTACTCCATCGAAATTTATATCATCTGTATATTGGTTTTGGTCATGTTCAGGCATAAGCAGTTCCTTTATTTGATCGTTGAGAGTCTTTTATAAGTATTAAAATATTTCAGACGACAGCCAGTTTATTTCTTACGACGTCGGCCATTATTTTTGTCGGCGCTTTTCGTTCTGTCCATATTTCAAACTGCTGAACAGCTTGATCTATAAACCAATCAAACCCGTAAGCCGTAGCGCACCCGGCTTTTTTGGCTTCTCGCAGCAGCCGGGTCTCAACAGGGTTGTATATTGCATCAAATATCAACGGCCTGTGCTCCAGCATTTGAGGGGGGACGGGCATGGCGTTGGTCTTCGGTGACATACCTACAGAGGTTGTATTGATTATGATGTCGGGCCGGCAGTCCGGCATCTCGTCCATACTGCAGTAGCGGGCATTGATTTCCTGGGCCAGTTTGACGGCTCGTTCATCCGTTCGGTTGGCTATTATCAAATCTTCTGCTGTTCCACAAAGACCGTAAGCGATCGCTCGTGCCGCTCCTCCTGCACCCAACAAAAGAACTTTACATCGACTGAGAGCTTTTGTATCGGTGTTTTTAATTGTGGATTTAAGCACCCTCATCGCCGCCGAAATGTCGGTGTTAAAGCCATGTTTTCTTCCGGAGAGGATGTTTATTGTATTCAATGCTCCTATTTTTTTTGACATATCGTCCATATCATCCACCAATGCCATCATCTTCTCTTTGTGGGGAATCGTTACACTGAGTCCTTTTAATCCCAGGGAAAGGAATGAATTCAGGAACGGTTCGGGGTCTTTTACCTTAAAGGGGAGATAAACGGCGTCAAGCCTTTCATGTTTGAACGCGGTGTTGTGTATGGCCGGACTCATGCTGTGGGATACGGGGTTGGCGACGACACCATATATTTTTGTCGATGGGCTGATTTTATGGAACTGATACATATTAAGCATATTTTCACACCCTATCTGCCCCGGTGCGCTTTGTTTTTCTCTGCTCTGCGATGCGAAGCTGAGGAAGCCCCCGAATTTGGGCGCCAATACACGTGTGGCGATTCCCTCTTCCCCCATGCATAAAGCTATAAGAGGGGGGGCGAGCTTGGAGTGTTCCTGCAGAAAATTAAGCATCCGGGCCGAGTCACATATATCCCTTGCCATTGCCGCTATTTTGACGACATCCGCTCCGTTTTCCTTGCACTTATTATAGATGCCGGCGAGGTCGCGGGGCGTCTCCTCAAAATTGTGGTAAGAAACTATTTTGCGGCATGAAACACCCGAAACGTCCATATCCGTCAGGCTTTCCCATTCAATATCAATGTAATCGGCGCCGGATTGTGCGGCCTCTTCCAAAACCGCTAATCGCTGGGATTCATCCCCGGCCCATCGCCCCCCTTCTCGGACCGGGCGGTTCGTGATAATGATCCGTCGGTCGCGCCGGCGGCATATCATATGCAGGGCGCTGATCACCTCCTGGTAGCCACCCTTCAAATAATCCATTCTGATCTCTGCAACATCGACCTGAGGGGGCAATTCCCGCATTGCATCCAGCATATCAGATGCGGTTGTTTCGGTTAAAGAAACGCAAAGCTTGCTCATGAAATCCCCCATCCTGCGCTTTTTAATAATTTAACAGATCAGACATGTTGTCCAGATAGGTACGATCGTCATGAAGTATTTGATTTCGTTTGAGTTCGACAACGGGAAGATGCTCGGCAAAATAATTCTCGGCAAGGCGCTTCTTATGTTTGCTGCGCATGGCGGGCTGTATGAGCAGATACCCGTTATATATCGTGACGACACATTCACACAGGCGCTGGGCATTGAGAAGTTTGAAATCTTCATCGCGTTCAGCAACAAAATCAACAGCTTCCTTGAGCATCTTACGCGCCTCTGACAGCGAACTCAGCATATTTGAAGGGGTATCTGATATCTGCTCCAGTTCGCTGTGCATATCGTTGAAACGGTCTTCGAAAAAACCGCTTGTAATGCTTCCAAGGGCGGCATTATACTGTATCTGGGTCGTTCCCTCATAAATGGTGGTTATGCGTGCATCTCTGTAATAACGTTCTACCGGATAGTCACGCATGTAGCCGCTTCCAGCAAGCACCTGCATCGAATCGTAGCATACTTCGTTGCAGATTTCGGTGGCATAATATTTCACCAGGGGGGTCAGGGCGTTGGCGAGTTTTCTATAATATCTTCTCTGTTCGGAATGTTTATCACCATCTGGAATGCGATCCAGCTTACCTTCCTCTTTAAGACGTTCGATATTTTTGTTCATATCGACTGCAACGGAGGTCTCATAGGCCAGAAGGCGTGCGGTTTCCACTTTCATGTGCATGGCGCCGAGCAGATTCCGAACGGCGGGGAAATTCCGTATGGGTTCGCCAAATTGGACTCTCGTGCCGGCATATTCAAGAGCTTCGCTCAGCGCTGCCTGGGCGATCCCTATCCCCTGTGCGGCTATGCCGAGGCGCGCACCGTTCATCAAGCTCATTACATATTTTGAAAGGCCCCGTTTGCGTTTTCCAATAAGTTTGGCTTCCGTATTATTGAACTGTAGTTCACAGGTGGGGGAGCCGTGGATGCCCATTTTATCTTCGATCCTGCGGACCTGAACGGTATCATCGCTTTCGCATACAAAGAGCGACAGCCCTCTTGCTCCGGCCACACCGGGCTCACTTCGTGCCAGGACAAGCAACACTTCAGCGCATCCATTGGTGATAAAGCGCTTTACTCCGTTCAGACGCCAGGTATCCCCCTCATCCTCTGCAGAAGCCCTGAGCTGGACATTGGTCAGATCGGTGCCTGCATCCGGTTCGGTAAGTACCATTGCGCCGGTAACTTCGCCGGAAGAAAATCTTGGCAGATAATACGCTTTTGTCTCTTCATCGGCAAACTCATTAATGGTTTCGGCAATATCCTGGAGCCCGAAAATATTCATCAGACTGGCATCGGCGCGGCTGACCATTTCGATAGCCATGGTATATATCAGCACCGGTAAATTCAAGCCGCCGTATCTTCGCGGCAGTGTAAAGCCCATCAGGTCGGCTTTGGAGAGCTGTTCAAGAGCTTCCTGCGTTCCGCGGGCATAATGCACGACTCCGTCAATAAGCTGCGCCCCTTCAAGATCAACATCTTCGGCCCTGGGCTCGATGAAATTGGCTGAGATATCTCCCACAAGGTGAAGAATACGCTTGTAGGCGTCGATAGTATCTTTGTAGTCAACAGGTGCATAATCATAATCTTCGGCGTTTTCGAACGCTGTTTCCTGAAGATTGACCAATTGTTCCAACTCCATACTTTCGAAGAAATCAATGATGTCTTCGTTTTCTGTAAAATAATTTGCCACGGTATATATGCTCCTTTTTACCTGGTGTTGTTTTTGTAAGCGTCAATAAGTTTCGGGATGACTTGATTCACATCACCGACGATTCCATAATGTGCAACATCAAAAATAGGCGCCTCCGGATCGGTATTGATGGCTACTATTTTACCGGCGTCCTGCATACCGACCTTATGCTGCACGGCGCCGCTTATGCCGCAGGCTATGTATAATTTGGGCCGGACAGTGGTGCCTGTCTGACCTACCTGATGGGGCTTGTCGATCAGTCCGCTGTCAACAGCGGCTCTTGAAGCTCCCACTTCGGCGCCGAGCACCTCGGCGAGTTCCTGTATAAGCTTAAAATTTTCTTTGCTCCCTACCCCGGCCCCGCCTGCAACGATAACACCGGCGCCGGCCAGGTCAACTTTGGCTTTGGAAGTATTATGCTCAAGCACCTCCAGGTGAAGAGCGGATGGCGGGATAGCCGATGAAATTTCATGGAGATTGCCTTTGTTCGTATAATCAGCTTCTGCCTTATGCATCACACCGGGGCGCACTGTTGCCATTTGTGGACGGGTCTCAGGGTTAACGATTGTCGCTATGATATTCCCTCCGAAAGCCGGCCTTATCTGATAAAGAATGTTATCATAAGTCCTGTCTTTAGCGTTGTCTTTATGCGGACCGATCTGCAGGTCGGTGCAATCGGCGGTGAGACCGACCTGAAGACGAGATGCTACCCTTGGGGCAAGGTCGCGTCCGACAGGCGTGGCGCCGAACAACATAATTTCCGGTCGATGTTCATCAACCGTCTTGGTTATGATTTCCGTATAAGGCAGTGTCCGGTAATCGGCAAGTTCCGAATCGTCCTTAAGATAGACATCATCGCAGCCGTAAGCGAACAATTCCTCGGCAAGGTGCCCGACCCGGTGGCCGAGCAGGCAGGCTCCAATCCTCGAGGAATTGAAGCTTGCTGCCAGTTCGCTTGCTTTGCTGATCAGTTCAAGGCTTACCTCAGCAATTTTGCCATGTTCCACCTCAGCAAAAACCCATATATTTTTATTTTTCTGGTTCATATTTTGTCATCCTTTTGAAATTAAACTATTCAATGGTATGTTCATTCATGAGTTCGAGCATTAAATCAGAGAGGGCCTCGTCCGTCGGCGGAACTTCTTTATGATCTTCAGATACTAATTGTACACTCTCTATCTTTCTCACTTTAGTCGGTGAACCGCTTCCGCCGCAACGTTCCAGGTCGCATCCGATATCCTGCGCCGTCCACTCCGGAATTGAAATATCAGGATTTTTATTACCAATCCCTCCTTTTTGTTTTTCAGAAGCACATTGAGCGTGCCGAAAAGCGAGCAACCTTTTTGCGGAGGGCGGTCTTGGCTCATTGGCGGACTCTGTAACGGTAAGAAGTGCAGGCAGCGGGCAACGCACGATTTCATATCCCAAAGTGAAACCGCGTTGAGCTTTTATGGTCCTCGGGGTTAAGGCGAGAATTGCCTCGGTATATGTGATTTGCGGAATATCTAATTTATCCGCCAATTGAGGCCCGATCTGAGCCGTATCGCCATCTATAGCCTGGCGTCCGCACATAACTATGTCAGGAGATTGCATTTTTTTGATGGCGGAACTAAGGATATAGCTTGTCGCCAGGGTGTCGGATGCAGCAAATTTCCTGTCTGTTAATAAAACGACATCATCCGCCCCCCTGAAAAGCGTTTGTCTCAAGGCTTCGGCTGCAGAAGGGGGGCCCATAGTCATGACAGTTACCTTGGCGCCCCATCGGTCTTTTACTGAAAGAGCTAATTCGAGCGCATTTAAATCTTCCGGATTGACGATAGCAGGCAATGCGGAACGATTTACAGTTCCATCTTCTTTCATTGCATCACTTGTCAGGTTTTCCGTGTCGGGGACCTGTTTAATACATACTGTTATTTTATAATTCACTTGTGAACCCATGAGTTGAGATAAAAAGAAAAAAAACGGGTTGGTTGATTGACAGCCATCATTATCTTTAATTGTAAATATTCAGTGAACCCCGTTGTTTCATCACCACCGTGCCCTGTGCC
>JAGYMJ010000376.1 GCA_018400625.1 Planctomycetota bacterium | reverse complement strand
AGAGTCGTCAAGCGGTTTTGATTTCGAAATATTTACCGGATCACCTTTTTTCATCATAACACTTGATGCTAAAATACAGGTTGTTGTCTTTCAGGCCGATTTTGAATTTTGCAGGGTATTTTACATCCCCACCTTCCCGGAAGACGTCGAAAATCTGGGCGACCTCGAGCGCCTTCGACTTGTTCTAAAAGCTCTGCCGGACCAATCTTTGATGCAGATACTGGAATCAGAACGCGGAAATGGGCGTGACCAGTATCCGATCCGTGCTCTGTGGAATTCTATCATAGCCAGCTATGTTTTTCAACATGATTCGATCGAGGCACCGCGCCGTGAGCTTCTTCGCAACGACAGACTGCGCTGGCTGTGCGGTTTTGCTCTGGTTGTTATGCTTGCGAAGGCGTTGGGTCGGATGAGAGAGAATAAGAGAAAGAAGGCCGGTCAGGAGGACAGGGCATCGCCGTCGGTGCGGAGTCTGGGGCGCACGGCGTAGCCGGCTGCGGGAAAAACAATTTGAAAACTAAAAAAATCCTTTTTGCGGAGAGGGTGCGCCCCGGAAAGTGGATTCAGCCGCCTGAATCCCTTTAAAATCCTTTCCGAAGGGAAAATAAGGAATTTGCGAACGTAAATCGCAGGACAACGGGTGGATTTTCGGACAATCTGTGCTCCGGCACACGCAAAAATCATTACAGCGCAAATTCCTCGCTCAATCCGGACAATTGATAAATTTTTCAAAAATCTTTACAATATAATGACAGTGATATTGAAAACTTTTATCATTTTGGAGAAAATTATGAATAAAAAAAGGAACTGGGCTGGGTTGTTGAGTATAATGTTGGTCATCGTGTTGTCGCCGTCAACTGTCTTTGCCGCCGGTTATATCGTCAGGGACGGTCAGCCCATGGCCGAGATTGTGGTAACCGAGGAACCACGTTCTTCGGTCAAATTTGCGGTGCAGCAACTGCAGCAATACATCGAAAAGATGTCCGGAGCCAGACTCCCCATATTCCCGCCCTCGGCAATGGGGCCCGGCCCCGAAAACGCAAACTTGCTCAACAAATATCCCCCGGACCTGGCACGCAAGCCGGTCAAGATATACGTGGGCGAGAGCTACCATACCCACCACCTGGGCGTAACCGACGAAGGCCTGGACTGGGGCGCCTACCGCATGGTATCAGGCGACGGATGGCTCGCCCTGCTGGGCAAGGACATCGATTTCATGCCCATGGGCATATGGGGCAGGCACCGGGGACACATGCAAAAGGGCGCCCTGCAAAAATGGGAAGAGGCCACCGGGGATCATCACTGGCGCAATCCAATGGGAGGGCTATGGAACAAGTACAACCGGGATTTTGACATGTGGGCCCATGACCAGAAAGGCACGCTCACCGCGGTCTGCGGCTTCCTGCACAGCCTGGGCGTCAGGTGGTACATGCCGGGTGAACTGGGCGAGGTCGTGCCCGAGAAAAAAACCATCGAATTGCCGGAAGTCAACAAAACGGTGACTCCCGACCTCAAAATCCGAAATCTGAGTTTCGCCAAGTATGCTTTGAAGCGTGCTGAGGACGAAATGATCTGGTCTATGCGCCTCGGCGCCAACGACACCTACGGGTTCCGCGCCTATCACGGCATGGCGGCGGTAACGCGACCGCAACAGAACCGTGACAACCATCCGGACTGGTATGCGCTGTACAACGACAAGCGGGACGTGGAATCACGAACCCCGAATCCCTGCCTGTCGAGCCAGGAACTGTTCGAGGAGAATGTGGATTACGTCCGCTTCGTCTTCGACATGTTCGACCTCCCGGCGATTTCAGTCTGGCCGGACGACGGGTTCACGGCAATGTGCCAGTGCGAGAAATGCAAGGGCAAGGACACGCCCGAACGTGGCCGCAAGGGTGTTTTGTCCGATTACGTATGGGATTACGTCAACCGTGTCGCTGGAGAAGTGTATAAGACCCATCCGGACAAACTGATTATCGGCGGCGCTTACAGCACGTATTGGCTGCCACCGGAAAATATCGACGAGTTCAGCCCCAACCTGGCGGTACATATCGTCAATGCCCGTCGACGTTACAATATTCCCGAGGATGTGATGGAAGAACGCCGCAAGGCCGTCAAAAAATGGGCGAGGATGACGAATAACAAGGTCATCACGTTCATGAATCACGGGGGAGGCACAAACACACCCCGGTTATTCGCCGAGGATATCAAGGCCCTGGAAGGCCTGATTATGGGCGAAGACATGTGGGGCCCCTATACGGGGGGGCGCCTGACCAACCCGGCATTTACCCATCTGAACTACTACGTGTCCTCCCGAATGTGGTGGGATACGGGCCTGGATATCAATGAACTGCTGGCCGAGTATTACGAGAATTTCTATGGTCCCGCCGCCAACGAGATGAAGGCATTTATCGAGTATTACGAGATGAACCAGCAGGCCATGCGCGGCATCAACAGTGCTCCAATAATCAGGAAAGCGCTGGACCTGTTCGCTGAAGCCGAGAACAAGGTCGATCCGGAATCGATTTACGGCAAGCGGATTGCCATGTTCTCCAAGGGACTAAACAGCAAAAGGGAATGGTACGCTCAAATCAAGGACGGACGGGAAAATCCCCCCGAGTATAAGATAGCCAAAGTTTCAGGCGACATCCAGGTGGACGGCAGGCTGGACGAGGATTTCTGGCGGGAGCTGCCCGGTGAACTCAAGGAAATTCAGGAAGGCGGAGATGTCAAATATCCCACCAGGTTCAAGATAGGGATCAGGGACAACAACCTGTATTTTGGTGTGAAATGCATGGACGAGCCCGGCGACACGGTCAACAGCGCGAACGTGGAAAAAAAAGACGATAGCGCGCTGTGGTACGGCGATGTTGTGGAGTTTCTGCTGGAAACCCCGGATCGCTCCTATTACCAGATAGCCGTGAATCCCGACGCCGTGGTCTGCGACCTGGACAGAAGTCGCGGACTCTTCTTTCAATGGGATGCGGAGGCCGATATTGTTACCGTTGTGAACGAGAAGGAAGGCTACTGGGCCATTGAAGCCAGGGTGCCGTTCACCCCCAGTGCGCAGGATCCGCTGCATGAGATCATCGGCCCGGTGCCCTCGGAGGACACCCCCTGGTTTTTTAACATCTTCCGCCAGAGGATCCGTGACGAAGGAGGGGAAATATCGGCGTTCAGTCCCACGGGCCAGAAGACCTTCCATCATATCCTGAAATTTGGAAAGTTGGAATGATGGGGCGTGATATATTATACCGGTCTGAACAACTTTTGTAAGTACTCAGTGAACCACGTTATTCCCCCACTGTGCCCCGTGCCGGTGGGACGATGATTAAGCACTACGTTTCTAAA
>JAGYMJ010000375.1 GCA_018400625.1 Planctomycetota bacterium | reverse complement strand
TTATCAGGGCATAACGACTGCCGCGCTCATCACACCAGCACTTTTCAATTGAACAAGCATAACCCGAAAAAGCCGGAAAAGTGGAATTTTACGCGGGAACGGCACCTTTTTTCCAACATAATCTCTGGTTGAAAACCTTGCCCCGTTCGGGACAAGGTTTCAGATTTTGCCTCAACGGGACGATATAGTACTCAACAGCGAGCCCTTATGTACTTATTTTCTCAACAAGCCCGAAGTCATCCATTATTAAATACATGCAAGGCAAAGCAAGCAAAACCATAACAGTGCTCGCCATCAGGCCGAAAGCCGTGCTTATCACCAGCGGCTGAAGCATCTGCGCCTGAAGACTTTTCTCAAGCATCAACGGCAGAACCCCCGCAATAGTCGTTGTTGAGGTCAAAAGAACAGCCCGAAATCTCATTTTGGCGGCACGAGCGGCAGCCTCATACGTTGACAGACCTTCCTTGCGGGAGTTTTTCAGAAAAATTACCAGCAGTATGGAATCATTGACTACAACCCCACTCAAAGCAATAAAACCAAGCAGACTCGGCATGCTGACGGGAATGCCCATGATGATGTGCCCCCATATCACTCCAATCATGGCAAACGGGATCGCCAACATCACTATTATCGGCTCGGTGTATGTCCGGAACTGAAAGCTGAGCAGAATGAAAACACCGATGAGCCCGAGGACCATGCCCATGAACATCGACCGGCGCACAACAGCCGTCTCTTCCACCGAGCCGGAAATATCCAGTTTCAGATCCGGGTACTTCTCTTTGAATTCGGGGAGATAGCTCCCGTGGAAAAGATCTATTAACTCGTTGGTGTTAAGCACGCGAGTATCCACATCCCCGCGCAGAGTGACCGCCCTCATACCGTTGTGACGGGCTATCCTCGCCCAACCTTTTTCCATATCCCACGAGGCGACGTTTCTGAGCGGCACCTGGCTGCCGTCTGCGGCAACGAGGTTGAAATTCTCAAGGGCTTCCAGCCTGTCGCGATCGCCCGCCCTGAGCCGCACATCGATCTCATACGACTCCGGCCCGACCTGTATGTTATCCACCTCTATCCCCTGGAATGCCGTCCGGAGCTGGCGGGAAACATACCCGGCATCCATATCTAAGGAATAGGCCTCGTCCTTCATTCTCAGGCGGATTTCGGGCGGGCCGCGCCTCAGATCGCCGGCCAGACTGACAACCCCTTTGAAACGCCCGAACCAGTTTTCCAGGTCCGTTACGGCTTCTTTCATTACTTCCAGGTCCACGCCCCGGAGTCTCACTTCTATGGGGCGTCCGGCAGGTCCCCACCCCGGTTCGCTCAGTGATAGGTCGAGCACGTCCGGTATTGCTCCTGTTGCCTCACGCCAGGCGGCCAAGTACTCGTTTACCGTACCTGTCCGCTCTTCCGCTGTAAGCAGATCCGCCGTGATGGTAGCGACATGCGGGCCACTGTCGAAGGCTTCGGTGTTCAGGTTGTACTGAACGTAAGTGTTTCGAACCAGATCCCGGCCGCCAGGCTGGTGCGGCCTGAGTCTGAGATTGGTCCGATCCAGTGCATCCATAATTTCATCGACCGCCGATTCGGTCCCGGAAAGTGAAGTGCCCGGCGCCATGAGCAGACGGGCAACCAGGACGTCGCCTTCCAGTTCCGGCATTCCCTCGATTTTCAATTTCCCTGAAGCCACCATCCCTAATGATAAGACGAAAAATCCGATGATGCCCGATACGAAAAGGTATCGCCATCTTAAAGCCGAACTCATGATTCTTCCAAGCAGTCTGTTTCGTACCCATTCAAAAACGCCGTCTATACGCTGTCGGAAGCGGTTTCTCCGTTCATGATCGAACCCATGCATGGCATGATTGAGGTGGGCGGGAAGTATCCAGAACGCCTCGATCAGGCTGACGGCCAGCACCAGGATCAGCATCATAGGCACAACCCGAAGCACCCGCCCGATCTGACCTTCGATAAAGACCAGCGGGCCCAGAATACAGACCGTCGTTATGAAAGAAGAAAACACACCCGCTGCGACTTCTTTCGTGCCGTTAACCGCCGCTTCAACCGGAGATTTCCCTTTCTGCCGATAGGCCATGATATTTTCCGCTATCACAATAGCATCGTCCATAAGCAGCCCCAGCGCCATAAGCATACCGACCATGGTGAACATGTTTATGCTCAGTCCGAGCCGGGGCATTATAATGAACGCTCCAAAAAATGAAACCGGCAGCCCCGCCGCCACCCAAAAGGAGATCCTTATATTGAAAAAGAGCCAGAGAGTGAGAAACACCAGCGTCAGTCCCTGAATGCCGTTGACAATAAGCATATTGAGACGCGCCTTGAGGATACCGGTTTCATCCTGAGTAACGGCGATATCGACCCGGGGGTGGCGCCTGCGTTCGGCTTCCAGGAATTCTTCCACCCGGCCTCCCACCCGGATAGAGTCCTGCGCCTTCGTTTTTTCGATCCTCAGCAAGGCATGCCGCCGCCCGTTTCTTTCAATTTTTTCCTCATCGAGTTCAAAACGGTCCTCGACCGAAGCAATATCCCCCAGCCGGACGATTCCACCTTCGGATCCGGCATGTATGACCAGGTTTCCCAGGGATTGCGGGCTGCGCCTCTGATCAACAAACCTGAGAAGAATATCCCTGTCCCGCTCCTCTATGCTCCCCAGGGGCAGGTCCTTGCTGCGTTCCGAGATGCGCTCGGCAACCTGCGCCACACTCAGCCCGAGCCCGCGCAGTGCTTCGTCTGACAGGGAGACGCGAAGCTGCCGTTCGGAGAACCCTTCGATTCTTATCAGGGATATCCCCGCCTCCTGCATCCGCTCTTTCAGATCCTCGCTGTAGGTTTTCAAGTCAGCCGTACTCATGGGGCCGGAAACAAGGAGTGAAAGCACCGGGTCGGTACGTCCCAGTTCGGTG